>NZ_JBJEEY010000053.1:0-13340 GCF_051873555.1 Floccifex sp.
ATTATGTGCTTTTGAATATATTTATTTTGCACGTTCTGATTCCATGATTGATGGATACAGTGTTCATTTAGCTCGACAAAAATGTGGTGAATTCTTAGCTAAAAATGATACGGTCGAAGCGGATTTAGTCATTGGTGTACCAGATTCTGGTTTAGATGCTGCTTTAGGATATGCCTATGCCAGTCATCTTCCTTATGCCAATGGTTTTGTGAAAAATAAATACATTGGACGTACTTTTATTTCTCCAACCAATACACAACGTGACAAAGAACTAAATATTAAATTAAATCCAATTCAATCCGTTATTGAAGGAAAACGAATTATTTTAGTGGATGATTCCATTGTACGTGGCTCTACTTGTCGAAAAATCATTCGTGCACTTCGAAAAGCAGGTGCCAAAGAAATTCATATGCGTATTTCTTCTCCTCCTTTTATTGGGGCTTGTTACTATGGAACCGATATCGATGATCCAGAAAAACTTATTGCGAATCAGCATACAATCCAGGAAATCGCAGATATCATTGAAGTTGATTCATTGGCTTATTTAACAGTGGATCAATTGAAGCATATTGTTCCAAATGGACAAGAACTATGTACAGCTTGTTTTGATTTAAAATATCCAACACGAATTGCGAATCATCAAAGTAAATCAAAATTCGAAAATAAGATAAAATTTTAGTCGGTTTGTTTGAACCGACTATATATTTTATATAACGTTTTGTGTACTGGATAAATAAAGTTTCCAATGAGTTCAATCACATTGGGTTTAAATCCTCTTTTGAAATCAAAGACCCCATATCCTTGTTCATCTGGTTGAAAATAGCCACTGATGCCATAGAAATTATAAAAATCATAGTCTTCCTGCATTGTTTGTTGAATCATTTTCCATTGTAGAGCATAAGACGCTTTAAATGATTTATAGCTTTCATTAGAGCCACTTGCCAGATATATTACCTCTTTTCCATAAAAAACAAACATACCCGCTGCTAAAGGGAGTTCCTTTCCCTTTTCTTGTTCAATCATTAGAGCTTGTGTCAATCTTTTTTCAAGAGCTTGTAGATGGGATTGGGCAATATTTAAGCGTTGTATTGAATTTTTTGAAAACGGTTTTAATTCTAAGTTTGATATTGCCTGATTCATAATGTTTGTTTCTTTTTCCTTTTCTTTTTCTAATTTTTGAATATAAGCTTCCATGTCTAAATAGGCATAATATGCTTTGGCATGGTCTTTAAAAAAAGTATATTGTTCTTCATAATAAGATAAAGGAAACGAACTGAAGTCTTGTTTCAAAGCAGATTTATCGACCATTTCTTTTAGAATATGTAATTCATTGAATTGGAGTTCACGAATTTGAATGCCTGTTTTTTCTGTATTTTTTATATTTTGTCTTGTTTTTGCACTAAAAGATTGAAACAATTCTTCTTTTGTATGATTTCGTATATCTAATACCGACATCCATCGACATTGTTTATAAGGATTATAGCCTTTTTTCATTTTTAGATGAAAAAATCCTTTGGATTCATAAAAAGAAATCATTGAATCGATTGTTTTTAAACATTCTCCATTTTCATCTCGTATTTTATATATTTCATATGGATCCATTTCCATATAAATGACTTTCTTTTTTCGACAAAATGAAATACATTCTTGTATCAATGCATCTAAAGATTGTAAATCTTTATAATTAAATCCTCTAGGTATATACGCATAGCCAAAGACTTTCATTAATGGTTTGATACAGCACATACAAATGGCTTTTTTGTTTTCTAATACCAAATAATAAACATCCCATCCATCGTATTTCATTTTTTCGCCTTCAAATGAACTTTGAAGAAAATTTCTTTGATCGTATGTCTCCATTATTTTTTCATATTCTGTTTTATCTAAAAAAATCATAATCAAATTCCCTCTAGTTATAATTATGAAACCAATAAAAACAGATTCAATAAAGCATACATAAGAAGAAAAAAAATGACATAACATGTTTCCTCTTATGTTGTTTTTTGTCCTCTTATGTAGATTCAAGACTCAATATGTATTGTCTAAAACAACACATCCTATATTTTATGATAAAATAAATTTCCGGGGTGAGATTATGAATTTTTTGATTTGCGAAGACAATCCATTGGATGTTTTTCGTTTAAAAACTTTATTGGAATCTGTTTTACAAGAAATGAAATTTGATTATTGTATTGATGTTTGTTCAAATCGAAAGGATTTGTTTTCAAATATATTGAAATATGATTTTTTATTTCTTGATATTGAATTAGGAAATGATAATGGAATTGAACTGGGGATTCAAATCAAAGAAAAATATCCAGAATTACATATTATTTTAACATCTGCTTTTAAAAAATATCTGGAAGATGGATATAAAACAAAGGCAGACCGTTTTTTTGTGAAACCGATTCAGGAGTCTTTATTTAAAATTGAAATGAAAGATTTACTTCTTTCTTATTATAAAGAAGATCCAACATTTTATGATCCAAAAGTATCCAATGTACGTATTCCCTTTCGTAATATTGTATATATTGAATACATTGACCGGTATACGTATCTTCATTTAAACAATGGAAAGATTTTGAAAACACGTTATAAAATGTATGAATGGATAGACATGGTTGTGAATTTATCGTTTTCACAGTCTTATAAATCGATTTTGATTAATCTAAAATATGTAAAAGAAATTCTAAATCATGATGTTATTTTAGAAACGGGAATGAAATTACCTGTTTCCAAACATTATCGAAAAGAATTTGAAAGTAAGTGGAAAGAATGTATTGCTTTATAAAAACAAGGCCCAATTGAGCCTTGTTTTACTTAATTCGATTTTCTAAATATGTCGCAATATAGTTATCATACGTACAAGTATGACGATATACTTTTGCGGCTAATTTCTCTCTGGTTTCCAGTGTGGTTTCTCCATTTGTTTTGATTTCTTCTAATACTTTTCCATAATCATTTGGATCACAGATAACTGGAATTGATGCATAGTTTTTAGCTGCACTTCGTAACATACTTGGTCCACCGATATCGATATTTTCAATAACTTCTTCGTGTGTTACTCCTGGTTTTTCCACTGTTTGTTTAAATGGATATAAGTTTACACATACTAAATCAATATAATCGATACCTAATTCTTTGATTTGACGGACATGATCGGGATTGCTTCTTACACATAATAAAGCACCATGTACTTTTGGATGCAGCGTTTTTACACGTCCATCCATAATTTCAGGAAAACCAGTGATTTCACTGATTCCAATAATAGATAATCCAGCTTGTTCCAATGCTTTTTTTGTTCCACCTGTGGAAATAATTTCATATCCTTGTTCGACTAATCCCGAAACAAATTCCACTAATCCAGTTTTATCGGAAACACTGACCAATGCTCTTTTCATAGTATTTTCACTCTTCCTTTCTCAATTTTTACTTTATCATCACAAATCCATTCCACCACTTTTGGCAAAATACGATGTTCTACTTCTAATACGCGTTTTTGAATGTCTTCTGGTGTATCTAAATCTGCAATAGAAACGGCTTCTTGCCAGATAATAGGCCCTCCATCGACTTCTTCTGACACAAAATGAACCGTTGCTCCACTGACTTTTACGCCCCTGGCTAATACAGCTTCATGTACATGTAATCCATACATACCGGGTCCACAAAAAGATGGAATCAAAGATGGGTGAATATTGATGATTTTATTTTGATAGGTATCAATTAATTCTTTGCCTAAAATAGCTAAATAACCTGCTAATACAATAAAATCAATGTTTTCTTCTTTTAATGTCTTTAATAATTCATTTTGATCTTTGATAACCAGATTCTTAATACCCGCATCTTGTGCTCTTTGAAGTCCATATGCATTTTTTCGATTAGATATAACTAGAGCGATATCTCCATTGATTTGATTTCGATGATCAATAATGGATTGAAGATCTGTTCCTGATCCAGAGATAAGAACAGCCAATCTTAACATAATTCGACTCCTTTTTCGCCGTCTTCAATATGACCAACCACAAAACAAGAATCGCCTGCTTCCTGGATTGCTTTCATAGCCGTTTCTACGTCTTTTTCGTCTAAGGCAATGACCATTCCCAATCCCATATTAAATGTGTTATACATCATTTTTTCTTCAATGTTTCCATTTTTTTGAATTAAATCAAAAATAGGTGGAACTGGATAACTGTCTTTTTGAATGATGGCTTTGGCTGTGTCTGGTAACATTCTAGGAACATTTTCATAGAATCCACCACCTGTGATATGTGAACATCCTTTGATTTTTATACCTGCATTTTTAACGTTTTTTAAGGCTTTAACATAAATACGAGTTGGCTCAATTAAGGCTTCTCCCAATGTTTTTCCCAATTCTTCATAATATGTATCTAATGATTCTTTGCTCATATCAAACACAGAACGAACCAAACTAAATCCATTGGAGTGTACACCACTCGAAGCAATTCCCACTAATACATCGCCACTTTTAATAGTAGAACCATCGATGATATCTTTTTTATCGACAACACCTACCGCAAATCCAGCTAAGTCATATTCATCCACTGGCATTAGTCCAGGGTGTTCGGCTGTTTCTCCACCAACTAAGGCACATTCACTTTGAATACATCCTTGGGCAACGCCTGAAACAATAGTTGCGATTTTTTCTGGGTAGTTTTTTCCGCATGCGATATAGTCAAGGAAGAACAATGGTTCTCCTCCACTACATGCAATATCGTTAACACACATGGCCACGGCATCAATTCCAATCGTATCGTGTTTGTCCATGACAAAGGCTAATTTCACTTTTGTTCCACATCCATCTGTACCCGATAATAAAACTGGTTCTTCCATATTTTTGATTCCACTTAAATCAAAAGCACCGGCAAAACCACCTAATCCGCCTAATACTTCTGGACGCATTGTTTGTTTTACGTGTTTTTTCATTAATTCAACGGATTTATATCCCGCTTCAATGTCTACACCCGCTTTTTTATAATCCATAGTGACTCCTATCTATTTATGTGTAAAATATCTTACACCATTTTCAAAAATATTCTGATCTTTGTTTCCGGCAATATTCTGGAATAATCCACTTTCATATCGTTCAGAATGTCCCATCTTACCAAAAATCTTACCATCTTCACTGAAAATTCCTTCAATGGCTAAGCTCGATCCATTGATATTATCTAAACCATCCATTGTTGGAATACCTAATTCATTAACATATTGTGTCGCAATTTGACCATTTTCCTGTAATTTCTTCAATACATCTTCACTGGCAACGAATTTTCCTTCTCCATGACTCATCGCAATAGAGTGAATACTTCCTGTATCGATTCCCTGCATCCAAGGCGATTTATTGGAAGTGACTCTTGTACGTGCCATATGCGATACGTGTCGATTAATATTATTTCTAAATAAAGTTGGATTGTTTTCATCTAATTTTTCAATATCTCCATAAGGAAGAAGACCCGATTTAATCAGTGCCTGGAATCCGTTACAAATTCCTAAAATCAATCCATCGTTGTTTCGCATCACTTGAATCGCTGCCCAGATTTTTTCGTTTCGTAATACATTGGCAATGAATTTACCAGAACCATCTGGTTCATCTCCAGAACTAAATCCACCAACAATCATTAAAATCTGTGCTTTTTCAATTTCTTTTGCGAGTGTATCAATACTTTTCTTGATATTTTCAACTGTTAAGTTATTGAAAACCACCTGATGAACTTCAGCCCCTGCACGTTCAAATTTTTCAGTTGTATCATATTCACAGTTTTGTCCAGGGAAGACAGGAATCACAACCAGTGGTTTATCGATTTGTACTTTGGATTGTGGAAGTTCTACATTTGTCATTGGTGTATAAACCACTTCTTTATGGGCATCTACTGTCATTGGATAAATATCATTGTATCGTTTTGTCCAAGTTTCAATTGCCTGATCAATGGATACTTTTTCATCATTGATCACAATTTCTTTTGTATCATTGATAATTCCTAACATTGTGAAATGCGAATCATGAATCACTTCAGTTGTTTCAACAACCAAAGAACCAATATTTGTTCCATACATGTCTTCATCACTCATAATCGCAACACCGAATTTATTTCCAAATGCCATCTTGGCAACTGCATATCCAATGCCACCGAATTTTACACTGCTGGCTGCGACAATCTTTCCTTGTGACATATAGTCATGTACAACTTCAAAATTTTCTTTTAATTGTTCATAGTTTGGACAATTGTTTTCCAATCGATTGTGTTTAACTAAATAAACATAGTTTCCAGGTTTCTTAAAGGAAGCCGAAACAATGTTTTGACTTTTGTCATGGGTAACCGCAAAGGTAATAACTGTAGGTGGTACATGAATGTCTTTATAAGTTCCAGACATACTATCTTTTCCACCGATACTTGGTGTTTCAAAAGCCAGTTGGGCATCAATCAATCCCAATAAAGCCTCAAATGGACGTCCCCATTTCACTGGATCGTTTCCAACGCGTTCAAAATATTCCTGATTGGATAAGCGACATGTTTTATAATCGGCTCCCAATGCCGTAATACGTGTTAAAGCTTCCACAACGGAATAAGCGGCTCCCAAATAAGGTGAATACTTCGAAATTTTTGGATCGTATCCATATGTCATTAATGAACAAGTGTTTGTGAATCCATGAACTGGTAATTTTTGTACCGATCCTTCTTCTGGTGTTAATTGATAGAAACCACCAAAAGGCATTAAAACTGTACTCTTTCCAATCGAAGCATCAAACATTTCGGCTAAACCAATTTGACAAGCTACATTGTCTTCTTGTAGAACTTCTAATAAAGTGGTTTGTTTCGTTTCAAATGGTTTTTCATTATATTCACTTGGTGTTACATCAACTACCTGGTGTTGACGAACACCATTTGTGTTTAAGAAATCTCTAGACATATCGACGATGGTTTTTCCTTTGAATTTCATCACCAATCGATTTGTATCTGTTACATCCGCTACTTTAATGACGTCTAAGTTTTCCGTAAACGCAATGGCTTTGAATTCATCAAAGTCTTTGGCTTCAATCACACAGGCCATTCGTTCTTGTGATTCTGAAATAGCTAATTCAGTTCCATCCAATCCTAAATACTTCACTGGAACAGCATCTAAATTAATATCCAGACCATCGGCTAATTCTCCAACCGCAACAGATACCCCACCAGCTCCAAAGTCATTGGCTTTTTTCACCAGACGTGTACAAGCCGGATTTCTAAATAAACGTTGTAGTTTTCTTTCTACCAATGCATTTCCTTTTTGGACTTCCGAAGAACATTTTTCCAAAGATGTTTCGTTGTGTTCTTTGGAAGAACCAGTGGCTCCACCAATTCCATCACGACCCGTAGCGCCTCCAAACATAACAATGATATCGCCTGGCAATGGTTTTTCTCGTTTTACATGACTTTTTGGGGCAGCACCAACAACAGCTCCCACTTCCATACGTTTTGCGACATAGCCTTCATCAAAGATTTCTTCTACAAAAGTAGTAGCCAATCCAATCTGGTTTCCATAAGAAGAATATCCATGCGCCGCTTTCTTTGAAATTTTTGATTGAGGAAGTTTATGTTCCATTGTTTGTGAAATTGGTTTTGTGATATCTCCAGCTCCTGTAATTCGCATGGCCTGGTATACGTAGGCACGACCAGATAGAGGATCTCGAATAGCGCCTCCAATACATGTACTAGCTCCACCAAATGGTTCAATTTCGGTTGGATGGTTATGGGTTTCGTTTTTAAACATCAACAACCAGTCTTCATCTACTCCATTGACATCGACTTTAATTTCAATGGAACAAGCATTGATTTCGTCACTAATTTCAATGTTGTTGACTTTTCCAGATTTACGCAAGAATTTACCGGCAATAGTTGCCATATCCATAAGTGTTTGTTCCTTACGGTTTCCATGAACTTTTTGACGTAATTCTAAATATCGTTCATACGATGCCTGGATTTGTTCTTGTAGTGTATCCAATTTAAAATTTACAGAATCCAATACTGTTTCAAATGTTGTATGACGACAATGATCGGACCAATACGTATCTAATACACGCATTTCTGTCATTGTACAATCTCTTTTTTCTTCGTTTTTAAAATAATTTTGTACGTGTTCAATGTCTTCTTGTGACATAGCCAATCCCAAAGAAATACGAAGATCACTTAATTCTTCTTTTGATTTTTGTGTAAAGCCTTCAATAACAGGTACATCTTCAAAATCAACGTCCTGATCATCTTCTAATATACTTAAATCTTTGACACGTGCTTCCACTGGATTGACAAGATAATGTGTAACTTTATCTAATTGTTCATCTGAAATTTGTCCATCAAATACCAATAAAGTCCCGGAATGAATGCGAACTGTTTTTTTGTTGTTTAAAAGCATTAAACATTGCATGGCACTATCGGCTCTTTGATCGTATTGTCCTGGTAAATATTCATAAGCTAAATATGCTTTATTGGATAGGTCCACTTCATCAAAAACTGTATCTGTAACAACTTCCGAACAAACGTTTTCTTTTAATAATTGGATGTCGTTTTCATCGGCATTGAAAATATCATAGATGTTGTATTGAGTTAAAGATAAACTAGAATCTAAATCCAAAGATGTTTTTAATTCATTGCATAAAGAATCACTTTCCACACGAAATTGATCTTTTTTACTCACAAAAATACGTGTATCCATTTTGTTCTCCTATTCTACATACGAATCCTGTAATACTTTTTCTGCTTGTGCTTTTTTAAACGCAATAATTTTGTCTTGTACACTTTTGTCTTTTAAACCAATCATTTGACAAGCTAAAATAGCTGCATTTTTAGGTCCGGCTTTTCCAATTGCGACTGTGGCAACAGGTACGCCTGAAGGCATTTGTACAGTAGACAATAAAGAATCCATTCCACCTAAAGCCGATGTTTGAACAGGAATTCCAATCACAGGTAAAGGTGTTGAACTGGCAATAACACCGGCTAAATGAGCGGCTCCTCCAGCAGCGGCAATAATAACTTCAATTCCTCTTTCTTTTGCCCCTGAACTTAAGGCAATGACAGCATCGGGTGTACGATGTGCGCTTAAAATACGTACTTCGTATCCAATTCCAAATTCATCTAATTGATCCATACATCCTTGTAATCCTGGTAAATCTGAACGAGATCCCATTACGATTAAAACACGTGTTTCCATTTCTTTCTTCCTTTCGTTTCATTAAAAAAAGCGTATCTCGTTAGACACGCTAAAAAGAGCATTCTTAAAAAATAAATTTTCGGTAAATCTACTTACTGTTTTCATAAGCAAGACCTCCTCCATTATTTCATGACTATTGTATCGAAAAAGTACTTATTTCACAACTTTTTTATGATATAAGTCATATAATTCATTTTTCTTTATATGCATTTCTTTGGCAACACATTGAATTGCCTGTTTTGTTTTTAAGCCCGATTCTATATAAGCATCAACTTTTTGAAAAGCCACATTAAAGTCTATACTTTCTTCTTTTGTATAACCTTCAATCACTAAGACCATTTCACCTTTTAAAGACGAACAAATAGACAATACTTCCTGAATACATCCTCGAATATATTCTTCATGAAGTTTTGTTAATTCACGCGCTAGACATATATTTCGATTGCCAAATACTTCTAATATGTCTTCTAAACAATTTTCAATGCGATGTGGTGCTTCATAAAAAATCAAAGTATATGGAAATTCTTTCAATTCTTCGAGTTCTTTCTTTCGTTTCGAACTTTTACTATCTAAAAATCCAAAAAACAAATAATGTTGTGTACTTAAGCCACTGGCAACTAATGCATTCATCGCTGCATTAGCCCCTGACATCGATATAACAGGAATATCCTGAGCAATAACTTCTTTGACTAAATTTTGTCCGGGATCCGAAAGTAAAGGATATCCTGCATCCGAAACTATGGCTACGTTTTTTCCTTCTTGAAGAAAAGAAATAATTTTTGGTATGCTTTCTTTTTGATTGTGTTCATGATGCGACAGAAGTGGTTTTTTAATGTTGTAGGCCATCAATAATTTATTGGTATTTCGTGTATCTTCACACGCAATGATATCCACCATTTCTAATGTTTCTAAACACCTTTTTGTCATTTCCGATAAATTGCCAATGGGTGTAGGAACAAGATACAAACAAGCTTGTTGTGTTTCAAAACTTTTCTGGCGTTTCATATTAGAAATCCTTATCTGGCCACAATTCCTTAAACGTTACAAACTTTACATCTTCTTTATTTTCGAGTTTTGCGGTTTTCTGTAATACATTCATACTTGTGATACGATATTTATTGCCTTCAAATGTCACAAAGGAATTGATTTTTGGAAGATCTTTTCTTAGTTCTGTATATAAATCATTTTCATATCGTAAACAACACATTAATTTTCCACATTGTCCACTTAATTTCTGGATATTTAAAGCCAATAACTGATTTTTTGCCATATTAATGGAAATCGAATCAAAATCACATAAGAAACGAGAACAACACGTTTCCATTCCACAATTTCCAAGTCCCCCTACCATTTTGGCTTTATTTCGAGGCCCTACTTGTCGTAATTCAATTCGACAATGAAGCTGAGATGCTAAATCCTTTAATAATTGACGGAAATCCACACGGTCATCGGATACATATGTGAAAATAACTTTTGTACAATCTAATGTATATTCACTATTGATCAAGTGCATATCCAATTGTAGATTTTCTACACATTTTTGACAAATTTCCATTGCTTTTTTTGCTTTTTCTTCATTTTCTTTTTTCTGAATTAAATCATATTTTGTCGCTAAACGAACAACAGGTTTGCATTCTCCTTTGACTTTTGTTTCGTCAAAATCAATATAAGGCGCACATACTTTTCCCAATTCTTTTCCACGTACTGTTTCTACAACAACGTAGTCTCCAATTTTATAGGGTGTACTGGCTCCAAATGTATAGGCTTTTTTTGATTCTTCAAATTGTACATAAATAATATATTTATATTCCTGACTCATTCACTCACAACCTTCCTGATTCGATAATACATTTGATCCATCAACAACGCGACATCCACCGGTGCTCTTAAAGCATCCATGGCTTCAATAAGAATGCGTTGTATCTGGGTATATTTTGATAATTCGAGTTTTTCTTTTTTGATGAGATATAACATCCATTGAATCCATAAACGAATCCATTGTTTATCCATTTTCTTTGACTTTGGCACAAAACAATCCATCTGCATGTGACAAATTTCTTCAAAAGAATCCCATTTTGAAATATATTCAATGGCATAGTCTTTCATTAAGTAAAATTCTTCTTTTTCAATAAAATCCAGTACTTGTTTTTCAGAATAGCCATTCAATGCCAACATTTTAGCACAATCTTGGTCGACATGTTGCCTAAAACATTGTTCAATTTCATTTTTTGATACGGGACGAAATACAATATTTTGACATCGAGATTGAATTGTTGGAAGTAAATTTGATTTTTCATCCGCAATTAATATCGCATAAATTTCTTTTCCAGGTTCTTCTAAGAATTTTAATAAACTATTAGCTGCATCTTTTGTAGCTAAATCAAAGCCATCTAAGATATAAATACGACGATTGGATATTTCT
Organism: Floccifex sp.; assembly: GCF_051873555.1. Taxonomy (GTDB): domain Bacteria; phylum Bacillota_I; class Bacilli_A; order Erysipelotrichales; family Erysipelotrichaceae; genus Floccifex. The sequence goes on from NZ_JBJEEY010000053.1 coordinate 11,624, forward strand.
TGTGAAGTTGAAGAAAAAAATTCCTGGAGTTGAACAATATCATTTTTCTTGATTCGATTTTCTTTTCCATGAATGAAATGAAAATCATACGATTCTTCTTTTTCCATTCGCTTACAAACATCACAACTTTGACACGCAAATCCATCTTCATCTACATGTTGACAAACTAAGCTTTGGGCAAATAATAACGCAACATCTTGTTTGATATTTCCTTTTTCGCCCGTAAATAAATAGGCATGTGCTAAGCGATTGTATTTTAATGCATTGGATAGAATTCTATATACAATGGGTTGTTCTTTTTTGAATTGTTCTTTATTCATATTGTGAAATCACCTTCATGACTTCTTTTAAAGTATCTTGAAATACATTTTCTTTATCTTTTTCTGCATCAATCACAACAATTCGATCTTTGTATTTTTGAATTAAAGTATCATAGCCTTCACGTACTTTTAAATGAAATGAAATAGTTTCTAAATCCAAACGATTTTTATCGCCTCTTATATTCATTCTTTTTTGACCAGTTTCCAAACTGACTGATAAAAAGAATGTTTTTTGTGGCATATAAGAATCAATCGCAAATTGATTGATACTCCATACTTCATCTAAGCCAATGCCACGGGCATAGCCTTGATACGCTAAAGAAGAATCCACAAAGCGATCACATAATACAATTTTATTTTCTTTTAAAGCGGGAATAACTTTTTCCACTAAGTGTTGTCTTCGACTAGCTGCATATAAAAGAGCTTCTGTTTTAGAATCCATTTGTGTATTTTCTGTATTCAATAAAATAGAACGAATATCTTCCGCAATTTTACTGCCACCTGGTTCTCTTGTATAAATGACCGGATAGCCTTTTTTTTCTAATTCTTCTTTTATTTTTAAACAAACAGTTGTTTTTCCACTGCCGTCATTTCCTTCAAATGTCAAAAAAATTCCTTGTTTCATTTTTATCACCAACAAGATTATAACAGAAATTTGAGCAAATCTTTCCTGGAATAAAAACTTTTTGTGCTACAATACACTAAGGTGATAAATATGAATAAAGAAATGATTGAATCTTTAAAGAAATTAGAAAATATACAAGTTGTTGCGGTCAGTAAAATGCATACAAAAGAAGAAGTAGATGCCGTGGCAAAGGAAGGATTGACTACTTTTGGAGAAAATAAAGTACAGGAGTTTTTAGAAAAATATGATTCCAATTATAAATGGCATATCATTGGTCATCTTCAAACCAATAAAGTGAAATATATAGTGGGAAAAGCCGATGTTATTGAAAGCCTGGATTCTTTAAAACTAGCAAAGGAAATTGAAAAACAAGCAAAGAAACATGATGTCATTCAAGAGTGTTATGTACAAATTAAAATTAGTAAAGATGAAAATAAAACGGGTTTACCTATTGAAGAGGCCATTCTTTTCTTAAAAGATTGTGAAGAACTTAGTCATATTAAAATTACAGGATTGATGTGTGTAGCTTCAAATACAGATGATGAAAATCTGATTATTAATGAATTTGATCAGATGCATGAATTATTTGATTTAACACAGAAAATGTATCCTGAAATGAAATATCTTTCCATGGGGATGAGTGATGACTATGAATTAGCCATTGCTCATGGTTCCAATACCATTCGTATTGGAAGTTCTATTTTTGGAAAACGCAATTATCATAAAGTAGGCGATAGACTTTAAAATCTACCGCCCCTTATCAAACCGTACG
>NZ_JBJEEY010000054.1:0-13227 GCF_051873555.1 Floccifex sp.
GTCCTGCATATGCCATAACTATTCCTAAAAATGCAGAAAAAATCGTTCCTCCCAAAGTTGCATAGAAAAAACGTTTGAATAACATATTACGTGATACATATGCCTGTTGTACTCCTTTTAGCCCTGAAATAACGATAGTTAAGCTTATTACCCTTACAACTGATGTTAAGATAGGGATCTTATAAAAAGAAGCTATATATGGTGCAGCTAAAAACATGATCAAATACAGGATTATACAAATAATAAAGTTAAAATAAAAAACAGATGAAAAATCTAAGTCATCTGCATCTTTTTTCTGTATTAATGCTGTACTTAATCCACTGTCTACAAATACCTGCATAATTGTTGTAAAAACAGTAACAAGTGCAACCGTACCATAATCTTCTGGCATCAGTAATCGTGCCAAAATTATGGAAACAATAAATGTTACAATTTGTGCTCCACAACGTTCAGCAAAACGCCATAAGAAATTTGATAAAACTGATTTTTTATTCATATATTACCTTTTTATATAGTTATCTTTTAGTTATCTTTCCTTTTAATATAACTTAATAAACACTTTATTAATATTTTTATTCTATCAATAAATGATAACTCCATATACTTATCATGCAACTTTAACTCATTATCGTTAACTTCAACTATAGTCTCATTTTTAAAACAAAACGTAGAATCAGATTTTAACTGTCGTTGCTTCAAACTATCAGCATTTTTAAATGGAGTATTATAATTAACCCCATTACCATCAACACCCAGGTCTCTTTGCAAAGGTTCAATGGATGAAATTACAAACTTGTCATGTAAAATTAAATATATGTCTATCATAAAATCTATAGGAATTAAATGACCTTCATACCACGGTAATCGTTTTTTTTGAAAGCAAACCATCGCTAAATATTGATAAAAAAAACAATGACTTTTTTTATATATTTTAATCAAATCTGAAAATTTTAAAAAACCTTCTTTTTCTTCTACATTTCTGCAAAAACATTTTATGTTTTCATCTTTTTTTACCCAATATGCCGATGCATGAAATATCAATTGTCTTTTTTCAACATTATTCTCTTCTGTTTTTCTTATAGGAGGAAAATAGCCATTTCCACACCAAACATAATCTGTTGCATTTATTGCATATATACTTTCATCTTGTTCAAATAAAAATAATCCTTTATCACAAAATTCTAAAAAGCATGGTGCTAATTCATTATCATCTTCCAAAAATATATAGCGATCATATTTATATTCTTTACTCACTTTTTCTTTTATCCACTCAAAATTTTTAATTGCTCCTAAATTCTCACTTTGAAAAAAAACATATACATTCTTAAAACCCTCTATACCCTCTTCCAAGTACCTTTTAATTTTATGATAACCTTCTACATATTTTTTTTCCAAAGGATAATCTACTGAAATAAATATTTCAGTTTTATCTGCAAAACTATTTTTCTGCAATGATATCATGCATCTTTTAAAGCATTCATATCTATTTAAAGTCGTAATTAATACTGGAGCATAAATCATCTCATTTCTTTACCTTTCTGATTGCAAACGATAACGGGATTCCAAATACAGTCAAAAACAAATATCTAAAAAACGAAATATTAATTTCCTTACATCTATTTTTATAATTAACATTTAACAATCTCATAGTCTTATTAAATTCACGCAAATGCTGCATTTTAGTAGTAAATGGTTTTAATTCTAAACATTTTTTTATGTATAAACAATATCCAGTATAATTACTAATATGTCCCATATAACTATTAGCACCTTTTTTCGTTAATCCGTCATCTAAATATTCACATACATATATTGGATGATTAAACCATCTTAACTTATATCCTGCCGCAGCAATTTGCATCCAGCAATAATCCTCAGTTATAAAATATTCTCCTGGAATTTCTGGAAATTTGAATTTTTTTAAAATATCAGTTCTATAAATTTCTGCTTTGTCTCCTATCAAACCAAATTTATCTCTTTCAAAATTAGTGGCATCAACATATTCATCCGAAAACTTAACACTTCCTCCCCAAATTTTACCGTTAGTAGATACTCTTAACCCTGAAACTCCTGCAAATGATTTATCATTAATAATTGTTAGCAACCATTTATCTACTGATTTAATAGCATCAAAAGTTAATGTATCATCACTGTCTACTATGAATAAAAAAGTACCTTCTGCTAAATCAAATGCAAGATTCATTGCACGATGCTTCCCACCGTGAATTTGTTTCTCATATCTAATATCAAAATTTTGATTTTCTTTTTTCCAATTTTCTACTAATTGAGCTGTATTATCATCAGAATCATCATCAATTATAAGCCATTCAAATCTGAAGTCATCTTTTTCTTGATTGCAAAGAGACTCGTACAATTTTGGTAAAATGTATCCTCTATTAAAAGTTGGAGTAAAAATTGTTAGCAATCTATTAATTGTCATGCAGTTTTCCTCCTAAACTTTTTATTAATAGTGTTTAATCCAAAAAGAATTGTTCCTAATATCCCTAATTTTTTTACTTTATTTTTTAATCTATATGGTAGAGTATATATTTTCCATAACTTTTGACCTTTATTATTTCCAAATTTTGATATTAATATTTGCAAAGTCTGAAACTGTTTCTTCTCTATTTTGCTATGCCAACTAGCAGAGTAGTGATGGATTGACCGAGTATTTTTTGTGATTATTAGGTTACCTGTCATATAATTTTTAGGGCAGAAATAATCTGACGGATAAATTGTGATTCCCAATATTTTCTCATTTAAATTTTCTTTATATCCATATTTTTCTAATAATAAAGTCGATTTGTATACAACAGTTGACAAATCGACTTCTCCTGATACATTATAAAAACTACTTTTATTATATATATTCAACATCTCTTCATAAAATGGATGGTGAGCAGGTGCAGCAATTCCTAATCCAGGATTAATTAAATAATTGTATTTATCAAATTGATTATCGTAACAATCACTCTCCAGTTTAGGTTCACATCCCATGTAAGCACCAGTCTCAATTAAATCATCAATTGATGCGATTAATTCTACATCGGTATCCATATATATTCCACCAAAATTATAAATAATCCAAAATCTTGCATAATCTGAAACAAATGCCCATTTTTTTTCATTATAAGCACCTCTTGTGTATTCACATATATTCACATCAAAGTTAGTTTCATTCCATTCTTTGATTTCATATTTTGGACAAAACTTCTTCCACGAGTCAATACATTTTCTTGCTAATTCTGGTAATGGATTATTACCAAACCAACAATAATGTATCACTTTAGGAATATCATTGTTTTGAATTTTTAAATCTTTCATATAATTTTAATCTCCATTTTTCACATGATTTTCGATCAAATAAATAACAAGTAAAAAGTAACATTGATACATTCATAAAAATATATGTGGAAACATTTTCTGTAAACATATAAACAATAAAAAAAGCTATTAAGATTATAATATCAAAACGTTCATCTTCAATTGCTCGAAAAAGTGTAAAAACATATCCTAAAATCACAGTCATATAATAGATTAATCCATTATTGAATAACATTTTACTGTATCCTATATCTAAAATATATGTGGTATTCTTTGATGTTAATATTATATCAAAATCATTTCCTAACAGATTAATCCCATATTCTTCATAAAAAAAATGAGCTTGACTTAATCTTCCCGTCATCAATTTATCTAAAATTTCAAAATGATTATTATAAATAATTGGAATTAATGTAAAGAAAACAATACCACATATTAACGCTAATACTATTATCCATAAAAACATTTTTTTTGCTGAACAATATTTATAAATTGTTACAATGACTAGAGAAAAAATTGAAGTAAATAATCCTGTAATACTTTTTGTAATCAGAAAAATAATAATACTACCAAAAGTGAATAAAATAATTTTTTTTATGTTAATAGAACCTGATTTTAAATACATGTATAGATTCATGAGCATCATATAATAAGCAGAACACATATTAGGATGTCCTAATCCCAAACTATGCCTTACTCCTCTTGAATTAATCATAATCGTTTCCTCAGATAATCCCAAAATATAGAACCCTAAAAAAAACAGACAACATATTACAGTTACATTAAAACTATATTTAACGGCCTTATCAAAATCTATTTCTTTACTAGCACACAATACAATTGCAAACCAAAAAACTCGCATATCTTTCGATGATAGATACGCAAAAATTCCATAGCTACAAAACAATACAACTAATAAAATATCAAACCAATTTATACTTTTTTGCATTATTATTGCTAGTCCGAATATTATTATCGATATATAAGATATTATTGAAATGTTATAAGAATATAAATTTGAATTTGCTACACAAAAATGCATTACCATCAAAATCCATGCAAAATAAAATAAATTCTCACTTGATATATATTTTTTCAAAAAGCATCTCCTTTATTATCTATAAAAAACTAAATTTTTAAATATAATTTTGGAAAATAATTAAACAAAACTACTTTTAATCTTTCTTTCATATTAAGCGCATATTTCCAAGAAAACATAAAATTTATTTCTTCTATTTTCCAACCACAAATTTTAAATCTACGCGAAGCAGAAATATAATATTTTGTCAAAACACCATATAAATATTTTTGATATTCTTTATCCTTTATATTCGATATAATTTGATACCATTCTTTATAAATGTCTATAATCATTTTTACTTTTTTATCTGAATTATTTGAAGTCATAATTGAGTTGCTTCTTATAACATAATTATAAAATGGATAATCGACATATAATACTCTATTTGATGCCAAAAATAATCTTAGAAGCATTTCCATATCCTCAAAATAATACCCTACTTTAAAGAATAATTGATTCTTCAGTAAAAAGTCTCTTCTGTATAAATTTAATACTGCTGGTGCATACCACTCATTTTTCTCTATAGAACGGATAACAAAGTCTCTTGAACTATACACCTTGTTTGGAATTATATTTGTATGTTTTTGATATAATATTCTGTCTTCTCGTATTTCTTTAATGGCCCCTACAACAAAATCAACGTCAAATTGCATACCTTGTAAAAGACGTTTACATGCATCAATTTCAATATAGTCATCCGAATCCACATACATCACGAATTCACCGTTTGCTGCATTAAGTCCAAAATTTCTTGCTTCAGATAATCCCCCATTATTTTTATGAATAACTTTTATCCTTTTGTCTTTTTCTGCATATTTGTTACACATTATTGGACATTTATCTGGACTTCCATCATTAACAAGAATAATCTCTAAATCATGATATGTTTGATTCATGATACTTTTAACGCAACGATCAAGAGTATTTTCAACTTTATAAATCGGTACGATAATACTAATTAACCCTTTTATCATTTAGTGTTTCCTTCCTAACATTTACTTTATTTTGATAAGAGCTTTACACCGGAATAAATTGTCTAAAATACAAATAATTTTAGGGATTAAAAACACCTTTCCTAGAGCTACAACAACAGCAATAACAACATTATTAAGGAATTTATTCGTCACAAAAATATTTACCGCCATAACGATTCCATTATCCAGTTCATTTCCACCTACACATAAAAATACAGTCGTTTCAAATAGTTGTTCTATTAGCAATTTTCAATCCTCTACCAAGATGTTGAAGTCCACTTGTGCATTCAATTAGGGAATTCCTTCCTATTATTGAAAAATTTCCAATTAATACACCATCTTTTGAAAGATAATCAACATAAACTCCATTTTGAATTTTGGTTTTCTTCCTATTGAAAGTCTTTTTTCTCAACAATATTTACTTTTTTTACCAACAAAAACACTTTTTGTTTTTTATATCCATGCGAAAATAATCTGCTTCAAATTATCATGTGTCCATATTTCCAACATTGACGAAGGAGATATCCCATTCCTATTGAAGAATCAATCTTGAAATTTTTCTTACCTGCAATCTCCAACAACTTATCCATGATAATCATATCCATCTCCTCTTTATTACCTTTTGTAGCAAATTTTCTCAATTTGTTCAGCCATTTCTTCAACCTGCATAATATTCTGCTTCTCAACTATTGTTTTGTTCATTTTTGTTAATTCTTTAGCTGTTAAATTTTGAAACGTATCACACAATTTATCAGGAGTAATATCATCAACAACAATTCCCGCACCACTAACTAATATGTCTTTAGCTCCAACATTATTGCTGATTATCACAGGAACACCATAACTTAATGCTTCTAGGACCGTAAAACCAAAGGTTTCGTACAAGATACTTGGACAAACCAAAACATCTGTTTCTTGAAATATTTTCTTCAAATCTTGATATGTATAGCGTTCATGTACTTTTATATAAGGTGACTTCTCAGGTGGAGTAAAATGTACATCTAAACAGAAATTTTGTTGATTACTGCTTAATTTATCAAGTGCTTCCTTGAGGAGAAAAAAGCCTTTTGCCCGTCCCATTGGGCCTAAGTACCGAATACGGATCAAGTCATCTGAAAAACATTTTATGGAGCGATGATTTTTAATATCAGCATGAGTAATATTGATAATATTACTGTTAGGGGATTCAAAAACACTTTCATATATTTGCTTTGTTAATGTACTATTGTAGTGAATCACATCCATAAGCTTAATCAATGATCCATAATAATTACGTAATCTCTTATAATCTTTTGCTGTTCCCACAGGATGAGCAAAATCATTAGCCGTTGATTCATTCAAATAATTATCCCTATGTTGTTTTCTAAGTCTTTTTACCAACATTGATTCCTTCATCTTCCTATACAAAGGTGATTGCAGGATTTCTATTTTTTTTAGACTTAATGCCGTCGTATTACAGACTCCACAGCCTTCACATGTTTGTACACTATTACATACTGATTCGTGTCGAAACATTGTCACTTTAGGACATATCGGGAAAAAATCATGTACAGACAAAACTAATCGGATATTTCTTTCTTTTGCTGCCATTAAAAAGGACTTATGCAATCCCATCAACGTATGTATATGTATAATATTTGGCTTAAAGGTATTCAATAACATATCATAAGGTCTCTTATCCGTATCAACGGTAAATGCATAAATATTTGCAATCCCCTCATCAAATGAAACCGGTAAAGGATTAATAATTTCAAAACTAAGTATGCTTTGATTTCCTAATGATACCTCTCCTTGATTTTTGATCACTGTTTTCTTGTTAATAATTCCTATCTGTCCTGGCCAAAGCATAGCGACTGTATGTCCCTCTTTGGATTGTTCAGCCATCAAATCAACACAAAATTTTGTTAACCCTCCACTACGATAGGGTGGAAAGCCTAAGGAATAATGTAATATTCTCATGCTAATTCACCTATATATCTCCGCATATCTGTCTGATATGTATTCCCAGCTATATGCAGCCTTTATTCTTTCTTTAGCTTTTTTACCAAGTTCTTCTCTATCCATTTTTTCACAGTTATCAATCAACTGTGCAAGGTTTCCATCTTCTTTTGTCCAATAAAGTGCACTGTCTTCAGCTACTTCTCTATTGAATCCAACATCTAATAATAGATTTAATTTAGTAGAGCCAAGTGCTTCTAGTAAGCTTGGATTTGTTCCTCCAACTTCATGACCGTGGAAATAACCATATGCTTCTTCTCTTATTTTTTTTAAGAGTTCCTGATCATATACTGTTCCAACAAACTTGATTCTTTTATCATTTTTAAATCCTAATTTATCTTCTAATTCTTTCTGAAGTTGAGGATTTGTATTTGTAATAATCGCGAAGTCTTTTTTTGTATGAGATTTCATATATTCTTTGATCATCGTTTCATAGTTATTCTCAGGAACAAAACGTCCAACAATTAAATAATACTCATTTCTTTTTAATCCTTTTTCTTTTAACCAATTCTCAAATTTTTCTTCACTGCATTGACTAGGTTTTGTCTCAGCTCCATACGCAATAAAAGTAGTATTCTTTACTCCATATTCCTGCTGAATATATTTCTCAATATTCTTACTGTCACAAACAATTAAGTCACTGCCTTTGACCATTACTTTCTCACTAAATTTCCAATAACTTCTTACTGGTTTACTCCATTTAGCTCTTTTCCATTCATGTCCATCAGGATTTAAATAAAACTTTCCACCCAATTTTTTTACTTTCTTTTTATAGTAACTAAAAAAAGGTCCAATTCGACATGTCATTATATAGACAATCGGATGTTGGATCTTTTGTTGTTTAATAATTTCAATGGATTTAGCTAATGCAGCACAGTCATAATAAATAGCTTGAGCTGGTCCTAATTTTTCAGGAATTTTTATTTGGAAGCAATCTGCATTATGGTATGTATACCTACCATCTATTACTTTTACACCGTTTGGAACAGAAGCACCCTGACCATTTGCTTTTGTAGCAACATGGTATTTAATATCTAGATTATTTTGATGATATTCTGTTAATTTATCAATAAAAGTTTCATAACCACCATAGGCACCTAGTGATTTAGCACCAACTAAAAACACATGTTGCATCAATCATTCTCCTTCTCTTTTTACTTCTAAAATTTAATCAGTTTCATAACCAACTAATTCAGTCTGAATCTTATCGCTAAAATATTTATTTTCTAAGTATTCAATTCTTTTGTTGCTTCTTAATTGTTTAAGTACAATAGTTCCTTCAATATTCATTCGAGTTGATTCTTTTGAATGAATTTTAATTTCCATATATAATCCCTTAAACTTAAAAAAGAAGGTTTCCCTTCTTTATGTATCTAATACTAATTCTTATTCCCTTGTTTAAATTTATAGACAGTCTAGAAATCTATTTCTAAAGTCTTTTGAGTATTTTCTAGAGATTGGAATTAATGCATCATTAATCATTTTTACTTTTTCTCTTGTATAGGATTTAAAGTATCTTGAATTCAATAAAAAAGAATTATGTACTCTAATAAATGAATCATCTAATTCCTCCATGAAATCATCTACATGTTTATACGTAATTCTTTCAGTTCCATCTACTAAATGAATAATAGTTTTTCTTTTATCTCTTTCAAAATAAATAATATCTCTAGCTTTTTGTACATAAATTGTATTTTTCCAACTATATCGTACATAGTCTTCATCATTGTATTTATATGCCCATAAAAAAGAACGAATCGCATTGTCTAAATAATCCAATCGATCTTTATACACAAAGGCAATATGTTCTACTTCATATACTTTATAAGAATCTTCTAAATTACTACCCACAAAAATAATCTTAACATTTTTAAAATCAGTGGCAATTTCTCTTGAATTTTCTAACCAGCCTTCTAAATCCACATCAATAAATAAACAATCCATTTCAAAGTTTCTACGATGATTCATATAACTATTGAATGTTCCATATTTTTGAATAATATACTTCTTTACAACTGAATCCAGTTCTCTTTCAATTTGTTTGACCACAAACCGATCACTGGAAATAATACCAATGTTCATAATCTCTCTTCCTATTTGGCTCCCATCTTCATAAAAACTGTTTTAACTGTACGAATTAATAACTGAATATCTAAATCCAGATTCCAGTTTCGATAATAATATTCATCTAATTCTAAACGATCCTCAAAACATACTTCACTTCGTCCATGTGTCTGCCACATTCCAGTAATACCGGGTTTGGATTTGATTACTGTTTTGTAGTATTCTTTCATGTCCGGTATTTCTCGAAATAAATAAGGTCTAGGACCAATTAAAGACATATCCCCTTTTAATACATTGATAAACTGTGGAAATTCATCTAAACTTGATTTTCTTAAAAAATTCCCTGCTTTAGTGACTCTTGGATCGTTTTCTAACTTTTTATTAGTTAAATATTCTTCTCGAATCATTGGATCCTTTTCCATTAATTCTTCTAATTTTTTTTCAGCTCCCACAACCATGGAACGATATTTATACATCTTGAAAGCTTTTCCATCTAAGCCAATACGATCTTGTTTAAAAAATACAGGACCTGTATCATGGCATAATAAATTTAAAATCTTTACAATTACTGTTAATGGAATCAAGAATAAACAACCCACTAAGCCAGCACAGATATCCATGCACCTTTTAAAAAAGACATCCATTAACTGGGTGTCTCCTGTCGATGTATTGATCAAAACTAATCCATCAAAATTCTGTGGCTTGGAATTAAAAGTAAAAATACCTTCAATTCTTGGTACGTACTTTATATTCATGACCTTGTCATCAATCAAAGACATTAAATAATCCATTTCTTTTTTAGATAAACCCTGAATACTAAAAATACACGAATCAATTGGATTATTTTCTAAATATTTTTTTACATCTTTTAAATCAATCATTTTGGATTCATCAATTAATGGAACCTGTTTATGAGCAATTCTTTCACTTTCATTACAGTTCACAAAAGCCATTACTTCCATTAAAGAAAATCTATTTCCCCTTACAACACGATCAATTTCTTTAGCATTTTCTCCAATCCCAAACACTAAAATTTTCTCTTTTAAACGATCCCTGAATACAATACGAATTGTTCGAGAACATACAACAACCAATACAAACGATACAACGGTCATTAATACTAATCGAACTAAATAAGATACTGTATACATATTGTGTGGTGCAATCACAAAACAGAATAATAAATATAAAATATGGGATTTGATCAACAAATTGATTTCATCCCATATTAATACCGAATTTTTCTTGTAGCGACCCATCATATACTGTACAACCACATACGCAAATAAATACTTTCTTATATAGACATTGAATTGAAAAAACCATAACAAAAATAAAGTTATGAATATTTCACTTATCAATTCCATCCAACTAATCTTCGACACTCAAATTCCCTCATTCTCTTCTCTATTGTTGTGTACTATCTTGTGAATTCACATATGGAGGACTTTCTCCATTCATAATGGATAAGATATCCGCTTTGGCATTGTTCACAGTTGTTTCATCTGGATACATGACATAGGCATAGTCACCCAGTTCATACGCAAAATCCGTTCCCCCACTTCCATTTAGACTATATTGATAAATGGACCAGGAGCCTCCATTGGACAATTGATCCTTCACCAGTGCAAACACCTGATTCATATCCATATTGGTTTGGATTAAATCGGACATCGTATTCATAATCTGTGAGAAATTATTTAACAGTGCAGGTGATACCATTTTTTTAATAATAGCGGTCATAACCTGCATCTGATTCTTACCACGCTGTCGATCTCCATCGCTGTAGGCATATCTCTCACGTGCATAGCCTAAAGCACATTCTCCATTTAAATGGTTATTCCCTTCATAAACCGTACAACTTGTATTTCCGTTACCCACGTTGTTTATAGTCTGTGAAGAGTAGATGTCTATTCCATCTAATAAATCTACCAATGTTTTAACGGTCTTGAAATTGACTCTTACATTGTAGTTGATTTCCATTCCTAATAGATTTTCTATAGTTTTCTCTGTTGTAGAAATACCATGCCATCCAGTATGTGTTAACTTATCTTTTTGACCGTTTGCACAGCCATCTGACGCATCACAAACCGTAGTCACATAAAAGTCTCTAGGAATGGACAACATAAAGATTTGTTTGGTTTTTGGATTGACAGTTACTACTAAGTTGACATCACTTCTTGAATCACTGTCATCAAAGCCTTCGGTTCTTGTATCAATTCCACTGATCAAAATACTAAATGGTTCATTGACTACGTCTACATCATTTACATCATTTGTCTTTTCTACATAGTACGTATATGAATATACTTCTCTTATATCGTCTTCAAAGTTTTCAAAGTCTTCGTATTCTTCAATGGTTGATACATACATTTGATCAATGCAGATACAATCAATGGCCTGGCCTTTGAAATCTTTGACAAGTTCTATAGAAGACGTATATTCTTTGATTTCGATATTTTTGTTTAATTTATTTAAACAAATATCTACATTCTCTCGATTGTTGTTTTGTAAGATTCCTATTACCCGATTCTCTAAATCCTTTTCTTCTTTAACAGCACTCATCTTTAAAGCATAGATACTAATCACTTTTTTCGTTTTAGTATCATTGCTTGAAATCTTCATAATGGAATCCACTGTTTCATCGATATATTTCATCGCAAAACAAGAACTGAAAATTAATACAATCGATAAAATTGCTGCAACTACTTTTGCGACCCTCTTTCTAGCTTTTAACCATAAAACAATTAAAACCAAAACAATAAAAATAATACATAATGAAAAAGGTATAATTATTTTCAAAGGAAGAATACCCAAATTACTTAATTTAAAAATAAAAATACCAGCAACAATAATCATTCCTATACAAAAATATATTCCTATATTTTTTAATAAGTCTTTCATAATACTGAATACAACAGAACTTTTAATTCTGTTTTCTCCCTTTCATACACAATTCACAAATATTACATTATTTAAGCCAAAATATACAAAAGTACAACATTTTTGTCATAATAAAAATACTCTTTTCCCTACTCAGGAAAAGAGCCATCCATATATTATCGACCACAAATAAAAGAAGGCGGTAAACCATTCTCTTCTCTAATTCGTTTCATGTCTTACCATAACACCTGAAACCCATTGCTGATGATCCAGAAAATATAAATTTAACCACACCATATGATTGTGACGATCCACTTTCACAATATAGTCTTCAAAACCCATTAAAGGTCCAGAATCAATGGTTAATCGCTTATTCTCTAAATGCCCATAAGACATTCTCAAGATACCTTGTTTATCCAGCAACCGCTCAAGCACTACGATTTCTTCTTTTGTCAAAGCAGGAACATCTTTATACCGAAGTTCCTTAATAAATCCTTTTTTTACTTCCATTTTTCGAATAGCAGTAAAAAAATCAACCTGGTTTTTATTACTTCTCACAAATACATAACCTGGAAATAAAGCTTTTAATGAAATACCATCTATATCTCTTCGATAATATTCATATTTAAAACTAAACGCTTCCATGCCTTCTTTTCTTAATAAAGAAACAAGGACATCCTGGTTCTGTGTTTGCACAAATAAAACATAATAATTCATAATCAACCCCGACCAAGTGGTCTTGAATTATTTTATCAAATTTTTACACATACGATGATGTTGTTTTTTACAATAAAACGTCGATTTATTACATTTGGTCAGAAAAACTAAAAAAAATCTAAAAAGTGCATTTTAAAAAGAATATTTAAAACTAGATGAGGTCAAAGTCGACCTTTAAAATCATGA
>NZ_JBJEEY010000055.1:0-2589 GCF_051873555.1 Floccifex sp.
TGCCAAAGAAGCCGGTATCAGTAAATCATTATTATTTTATTATTTTAAAAATAAAAAAGATTTATATATGTTTTTATGGGATTCCTGTGCAAAATTAACAATTGAATTCTTAGACAAATATGAGTGTTATCAACAAACGGATTTATTTGAAAGTATGGAAAGAGGCATGAAAGCCAAAATGGAAATTATGCGAATGTATCCGTATATGGGCCAATTTGTGATTAAAGCATTTTATGAAAAAGATGAAACCATTTCAAAAGAAATACAAGAAAGCTATCAAAGATATTTTGAATTAAAGACAAAAAATACATTGTTGAATTTAGATCCTGATCAATTCATAGAAGGACTCGATATTGAAATGATGTATCAAGATATGTATCATGCTTCGGAAGGGTATTTATGGGAAATGGTACAGAGAAATGATATTGATATCGATAAAATGGAAAAGGAATTTAATGCATTGATTCAATTTTGGAAAAGTATTTATTTACGAAAGAAGGGATAATATGAAAGCTATTCAAATTTCACAACTCACAAAATATTATGGAAAAGCAAAAGGCATTGAAAATGTCAGTTTAGAAGTGGATAAAGGAGATTTCTTTGGGTTTATTGGACCCAATGGAGCTGGAAAATCCACAACCATTCGTACTTTATTGGGTTTACTTCAACCGGATTCAGGAAAAGCTTTGATCAATGGAATGGATATCACACAAAAAAAAGAAGAAATATTAAAACATGTGGGCTATCTTCCAAGTGAAGTCAATGTTTATGCGTCTATGAAAGTTAAAGATGTTTTAAAGTTATCTGCACAACTACAAAAGAAAGACTGTACAACTTATTGTCAGGAATTATGTAGTCGACTTCAACTAGATGTGAATAAAAAAGTACAAGATTTATCGTTTGGAAATCGTAAAAAAGCAGGGATTGTTTGTGCTTTACAACATAAACCCGATGTCTTGATTTTAGATGAACCAACGAGTGGATTGGATCCTTTGATGCAAAGAGAATTCTTTGAAATCTTAAAAGAAAGAAATCAAGAAGGAGCGACTATATTTTTATCGAGTCATGTGCTCAGTGAAATTCAAAGATATTGTAATAAGGCCGCTATCATTCAAAATGGAACGATTATTGCATGTAATGAAATTGAAGAATTAGCTAAAACCAATACTAAGCGTGTTCACATTCAAGGAAAAATTCGGTTAGATGATTTAAAAGGTGTAAAAGACATATTTGAAGATAAAGATTCTCAGAGTTTTTTATATAGTGGAGATATTCAACTTTTATTACAGGAACTGTCGAAAGGAAATGTCAAAGATATTTCAATTTCAGAACCAGATTTAGAAGAAATCTTTATGCATTATTATGAAAGGAAGTAAGAAAAATGACAATTGTAAAACATGAACTCAAACAAGGAATGTTGGCATTCTGGATTTGGACAATATCTATTGCGTTTTTAATGATGGTTTGTATTTTTTTATTTCCACAAATGAAAGATCAAATGCAAGATGTTACCAATGTCTTTGCGGATATGGGCTCTTTTACTGCTGCTTTTGGAATGGATACTTTGAATTTTGGTACATTAATTGGATTTTATGGCATTGAATGTGGAAATATATTGGGATTAGGTGGTGCATTTTTTGCTTCTTTTGTGGCTATTTCTATGATCAGTAAAGAAGAAAAAGAACATACAGCTGAATTTTTATGTACACATCCCATCTCTCGTACACGCATTTTTATTGAAAAATGCATAGCTGTCTTCATTCAGATTATTGTTTTAAATTTATTGATTTATGGACTATCTATTGTATCGATTTATTTAATAGGCGAAGACATTCCATTCAAAGAAATTAATTTATTACATATTGGATATTTTTTAATGCAGATGGAATTCGCATTTATTTGTTTAGGAATATCGGCTTTTATTTCTAAAAACAGTATTGGCATTGGATTGGGACTAGCCATTCTAATGTATTTTGTAAATATCATTGCCAATATTACAGACAAAGTCGATTTTCTAAAATACATCACACCATTTGGATATTGCGAAGCCAGTGAAATTGTACAAGAAGTTGCTTTAAATACTACTTATATAAGCATTGGAACAGTCGTTTCTATTGTATGTATTCTTCTTGGTTTTATGTATTATCGAAAAAAAGATATTAAAGCCTGATTTTTCTATGGAAATATTTATTTTGCGTACAAATAAAATATACAAAAGCATCCGACGATGAATTGACGGATGCTTTTTTGTTATATAGATTTGTATATTGAATATTTTTTACGGAATCGTCTAAAATATTTAATAAAAGAGATTAAACTTATAGAAATAAACACATGAAAAATTTAGCAGGAAAAACTTGCTGAAAAATTAATCTGTTACATATTGGTTATTGCCAAGCCAGTAAGTCGTTTTAATTATTACATATAATGGTATTGTTTCCATTGCATGTATTATCAAAAAAAGGTATCAAAGCTTAATAAAATATCATCTCTAAGTATTGCGAAAGTGAGGAATGAATTGTTTTCGAATTTGATGTAAAATATAAATATAAACATTTCTTAATTTCTATTCCATCTCATTTTTCCTCT
>NZ_JBJEEY010000056.1:0-12947 GCF_051873555.1 Floccifex sp.
CACTATCGATATTATCTTACTTCTAAAAAAAATGGTGCAAACTTCTAAACACGGGTATCGATTCCTTTCGATACTTGATAGAAAGCACAGAAATGTGCTTTTTATCATTTTATCTTGACTTTTAATGGATTGTTTATAAAATAAAATGGAAATAAAAGGAGAACGTTTATGTTGGATATTAGTAAATTAAAACCAGGTCAGACAATTATTGAAGATGGTCAATTGTATTCAGTATTAGATACTGTATTTAATAAACAAGCTCGTGGAGCTATGAAAGTTAAAGCAAAAGTAAAAAACTTAAGAACAGGAGCGAATGTTAATTTACAATGGAATGGTGGTTCTGTTGTTGAAGAAGCACATATTGATAAGATTGCGGTTACATATTCTTATGATACGGGAACAGAATTGGTTTTCCTGGATTCTCAAGATTATTCTCCATTTGAAATTCCAAAAGAACGATTGGAATGGGAAAAGAATTTTTTATCTGATGAAGGTGGATTGGAATTAAATATTCGTTCTTATGAAGGCGAAATATTAGATATCATTTTACCAGATAAAGTGGCTTTAAAAATTACAGAATGTGAAGCCGCTGTAAAAGGAAATACAGCAACTTCTGCTAGTAAAACGGCTGTTCTTGAAACGGGATTTGAAGTGAAGGTTCCTTTGTTTATTGAAGCCGGTGAAGTCATTTTAGTAAATACAAATGATGGTAAATACGCTGGTCGTGCTTAATTAATAAGAAAGTGGATGGTTTGTGCATCCACTTTTTTTAGGAATTGGTTTTCTTGTGGAAAAGTCTTATAATTTTATGTATAATAATTAAGAATGCTTAGGAGGTTTTTATGGCTCAGTTATCTAGAAAAGCGAAATATCAGGAATTAAGAGAACAAATTGAAAAAGAGGCAATGGCCACGCAAACGGCTTCAAAACCTGTTAAATTATCAAGAGTACAAAATAACTCGCGTTTATCGCATGCGAATAAATCTTATCATCCACATGAAACAAAAGAAATAAATACGAATTATTCTTCAAATGAGGTCATGGATCAATTACTTGGAGAAGTGAAACAATATAATATTGACAATGGAAATCGTTATATCGATGACACACAAATCAATATTTTAAAACAATTAAATACAACACCTTCTCATGTTCGTAATCAGCATATTATGCCAATGGAAGAAGAGGAAGAACTAGGTTCTACAATGGAAATGCCTAGAAATGCTTCTTTTATGTCTGATTCTAGCAGTATTGCCAGCTTTATGCAGAATCAGACATTAACACGTATTAATCCTGTTAATACTCAGCCTCAACCTGAAATTTATAATGATTTTGTTCAAAAAGAAGAAGAAAAACCAAAAGAAGAAAAAATTGTATTATCTAATAATGATATTCGTGCAGATGATACAATGGAAACGGATCATTTAGATTTATTTGAACCAGGTAAATACGATAGTAGCGATCAGGAAGAAGAAACTTCTTATAAATCAAAGCGCAAAGCGAAAAAAGCAAAAAAAGAAAAGCGTAAACAAAAAGAAGATTTAAGTGATGATCTTCCAAGTGCAAAACTAAGAATGCAAACAGAAGATTTAGAAAATTATGAAGAAGAATCTGGTTCTAAATCGGGTATAATTTTAAATATTATTTTGGTTATTTTAATTATTGCGTTATTAGCCTCTATTGCTGTCACTGTTTATTTCTTATATAATATGGGACGATAATTTATGAAAAAAATTAATGTAGCGATTGATGGAACAAGTGGCGTTGGAAAAAGTACAATTTCTGATTTATTAGCACAAAAATACAATTTATTGCACCTGGATACAGGTGCAATGTATCGTTGTGTTGCTTATTATATGCATATCTATCAAATTCATTATGAAAATGAAAATGAATTAAAAGAAGCCTTAAATCAAATTCAAATTCGTTTTTCAGGAAAAAAAGTTTATTTAAATGGAGAAGATGTATCCAATGAGATTCGTAGTAATGATGTATCAATGCTGACATCTAAAATTTCAACATATGCTCTTGTACGCAAGAAAATGGTTTCTTTACAACAGGATATATGTAAAGAAAAAGGATATATTGTAGATGGCCGAGATATTTGTTCGACTGTTTTACCAGATGCAGAAGTTAAAATTTATATGAGTGCAACGAGTGAAGCTAGAGCACAAAGACGATATAAAGAATATTGTGATAAAAGAATTGAAGCAAATTATGATGTCATTTTAAAAGATATCATACAACGAGATTTTCAAGATAGTCATCGTGCGATTTCTCCTTTAAAAAAGGCAGAAGATGCCATTGAAGTCGATACATCAAATTTATCGATTGAAGAAGTAATTGAAGTATTAAGTAAATTAATTGAAGAAAAATTATAGAAAGGAGCAGCCTATGATTTCTGGAACTGTTGCGATTGTTGGACGCCCAAATGTAGGAAAATCAACTATTTTTAATCGTCTCATTGGACAGCGAAAAAGTATTGTAGACGATACTCCCGGAGTAACCCGTGATCGAATTTATGGCGAAGTAGAATGGTTAACAAAATCTTTTCGTTTGATTGATACAGGTGGAATTCAAATTGAAGATCAGCCTTTTGCGTCTCAAATCAATATGCAAGTAGATATTGCGATTGAAGAAGCCGATGTTATTGTTTTTCTTGTTTCTTGTAAAGAAGGTGTTATGACAGATGATATTGCCATTGCACGTAAGCTACAAAAAACAAATAAACCAGTAATTTTAGCTGTAAATAAAGTGGATAATTCCCAAATGCAAATGAATGCCTATGAATTTTATCAACTTGGACTAGATGATTTAATCTGTATTAGTGGAGCCCATGGAATTGGTTTAGGTGATTTACTGGATTTAATCATGGAAAAATTACCTGTTAAAGAGATGAAAAGCTATGAAGGTATCACTTCTTTTTGTGTCATTGGTCGTCCCAATGTAGGAAAAAGTTCATTGGTGAATGCGATTTTAAATGAACAACGTGTTATTGTTTCCAATATTGAAGGAACAACACGAGATGCAATTGATACTTCTTTTAAAGTCGATGGACAGGAATATATGATCATTGATACGGCTGGAATACGTAAAAAAGGAAAAATATATGAAAATATTGAAAAATATTCAATTTTACGTGCTTTGAGCGCCATTGATCGAAGTAATGTCGTATTATTTGTGATTGATGGAATAAAAGGAATCACTGAACAAGATAAACACGTTGCTGGATTGGCTCATGAAGCTGGAAAAGGTGTTATTATTGTTTACAATAAATGGGATGCAGTTGAAAAAGATGATAAAACAATGGCAAAAATTGAAAAAGAAATTCGTGCTCAATTTTTATATTTAGATTATGCACCTATTTGTTTTACATCTGCTTTAACACATAGTAAAGTCAATCAATTGATTCCAATCATAAATGAAGTACACGATAATTGTACTTTACGAGTCGCAACAAATATTTTAAATGATGTGGTATTGGATGCACAGATGATGAATCCAGCAAAACCACATTTAGGAAAACAATTACGTATTTATTATGCTTCACAAGTCGCGGTAGAACCACCAACATTTGTATTATTTGTTAATGATCCAGAATTGCTTCATTTTAGTTATAAACGCTATATTGAAAATAAAATTCGTGAAGCCTTTGGATTTACGGGAACGCCTATTCGTATTTTAGCGCGTCAACGTACATAAGAAAGGAAGAAAACATGAAAACAGTTGTTATTGGAAGTGGAAGCTGGGGAACAGCTCTAGCCCAAGTTCTTCAGGATAATCATCAGGAAGTAATCATTTATGGAATTGATGAAAATGAAGTAAAAGATATTAATGAAAATCATAGAAATTCAAAATATTTTGAAAATGTTCCATTAAATCCAGACCTAAAGGCAACACAAGATATATCAGTTGTTAAAGATGCAAATATTATTCTATTAGCGGTACCTACTTTTGCTATTGAATCCATTTGTACACAAATTGATTCTCTATTGACAAAAAAAGCAATTGTAATCAATGTTGCCAAAGGATTTAATCCAAAAACCAATGAAAGACTATCCGATGTGATTCGTCGATGCATATCAAAAGAACACTTGAGCTCTGTTGTTTCTTTAATTGGTCCAAGCCATGCAGAAGAAGTTGTGATTCGATTATTGACTTCCATTGATTCTGTAAGCCAGAATATAGAAGATGCCATTGTTGTACAGGAATTATTCTCTAATCATTATTTACGTATTTATACAGGAAATGATGAAGTGGGAAGTGAATTAGGTGTAGCTATTAAAAATGTTATGGCCATTGCTTCTGGAATTATTGCTGGATTAGGATATCAGGACAATACTAGAGCAGCTCTTATTACACGTGGCCTTCAGGAAATGATTCGTTTTGGAACGGCTTTTGGTGGTCAATATCAAACCTATATTGGATTGACAGGAGTCGGTGATTTAATTGTAACTTGTACAAGTGTTCATTCTCGAAATTTTGAAGCTGGTTACAAAATTGGAAAAGAAAATGATGTAAAAAATTTCTTTGCGACAAATAAAAAAACAGTGGAAGGTGTTCGAACTGCACAAATCGTACATGATCTAGCTAAACAATATGGTATTGATATGCCAATTTGTGAAGAAGTTTATCAAATTTTATATGAAGGGAAAGAGCCAAAAACATGTGCCAATGATTTAATGTTAAGAGAATTAAAACAGGAGTTTTAAATGGCAAAATATGTAAATAAAGCTTCTTTGGCACAAGCTTTAATGGATTCATTTCCGTTGAATAAAACTGAAGCCAATAAGATGGTGGATATCATTTTTAATGAAATGTCTTCTTGTTTAGAACAAGGAGGGAAAGTAGATATTACTTCTTTTGGTAAATTTGAATTATTTGAGCAAGTTCAACGTAATGGAATTAATCCTAAAACGAAAAATCAAATGGTTATTCCTAAGCAATTTATTCCAAAATTTCGTTGCAGCTCAACTTTAAAAAAGAAATGCAATTCAAAATCCTCATAATTTTGAGGATTTTTTTATTCTTTCATAGAATTTTAAATAAATTTATTTTAAAATGAATTCAGGAGATGTTGTTATGATTACAGATACATTAGAAAAAATCATTCAAGGAAAAGGCATTCGAGTAGGATTTATGGAAGGTGCCGATCCAAGAGTCTTAGAAGCTGCTTATTATTTAAAATTACATGATACTGTGCAGCCTGTTTTATTAGGATGTGAAGAAGAAATCAGACAAAAAGCAAATGAACTTCAATTTTCATTAGAAGGAATCGAAATTATAGATCCATCTTCTTTTGAAAACATAGATTCTATGGCGTTGCACATGGTTTCTATTCGTAGAGGGAAATGGGATCTTGATACTTGTAAAGACAAAATTCTTCATAATATCAGTTATTTTGGTTCCATGTTAGTAAAAGACGGTTATTTAGATGGATTGTTAGGAGGATGTCTACTTCCAACACCTGAAGTATTGCGACCAGCTTTGCAAGTTGTCAAACCTGCTCCAGGAGAAACCTTAGTGAGTTCTTGTTATTTATTAAGAAAAGAAGGTGTGCAATATATCATGGCCGATTGTACAATCAATATCAATCCAAATGCCGATCAATTAGTTGAAATTACACTTCAAACCGCTAAAACAGCGCGTGAAATTTTCCAGATTGAACCAAAGGTGGCAATGTTGTCTTATTCTTCATTTGGTTCGGCAGGGGGAGAATGTGTTGAAAAAATGTCAGAAGCCACAAAGCGTTTAAAGCGAATGCCAATTACATTTGATGTGGATGGAGAAATGCAATTTGATTGTGCCATTGTTCCTGAAGTGGCCAAGTTAAAAGCTCCAAATTCAAAAGTTGCAGGATATGCCAATACCTTTATTTTTCCAAATTTATCCAGTTCCAATATTGGACATAAAATTGCAGCACGTTTAGGTGGATGGGAAGCCATTGGACCTGTCACACAAGGATTGAATGCACCTATCAGTGATTTATCAAGAGGCGTCACAGCCAAAGGAATTTATAAAATGGCTATTGTGATTGCATATCAAAAATATAAATATTTTAGTTAATTAATTTTGACTAATTTTAAACAATCGTATATAATATTTATGCGGGTATATGGTTCATATACGAATCCGGAACTTTAGTGAAAACTAAAGTTCCACTTTTTTTTATGCTTCAAAAGGTCGAATACGATATGTGACACCTAAGTTATCACAAATCAATTGACATCGTGCTTCTTCTTCCTTAGAAATCGTGGTATCTACTGTTGTCAATACGACTTCTTTAACATAAGATTTCACATCTCTAGCAAAATCAAGCATAGCTTGATGAGATTGTATTCCAAACTTTGAACGAACCAAATCCTGGTATTTATTTTCATCTGGATGATTTAAACTAATGGAAACAATATCAATTCTTCCTTCAAAATCTTTTGTAGTATCTTTATTCCAGATTAAGTTAGACATTCCATTGGTATTTATACGAATCGGGTTTTTATATTTTCTTTTTAAAAAATCACAAACATCAAAAATGTCATATAAACGAATTGAAGGTTCTCCAAAACCACAGAATACAATTTCTTTATATTGATTTAAATCAAATTTTTGAAATTCATTAATGATTTCTTGTACACTGGGTTCACGAATTAACCATAAAGATCGTGGATCTTCTTTTGAAACCGTATCCATTGTTTGTCTAAGACAAAATGTACAATGAAAAGGGCATCGATTTGTTACATTAACATATAAATTTTGTCCAACAGGATATAAAATCGTTAAATCTTTTTTCATTTGATCTCCTTATAATAAATTTAATAACTCTTCAAAGGGAACTCCATCTGTTAATGGAATATCCATTTCAATTGCTTTTTCAATACATTTCTTAATAAAACGACTGGCTTTTTTAACCGATATTTCAAAATCAATGCCATTGATGGCATCACAAGCAATAATAGAAGCAAAAATATCACCAGTACCAGATCGAGAAGAACCCACTTTATGTGTTTTGATCAATTTTGTTTGCCCATTTTTCTGGTAACAATAATTACAGACAAAAGTATTTTGATGAATACCTGTAATGACGACTTTTGATGGTCCTAAATCACATATTTTTTTTGATACATTCCATAATTCTTTTTGTGTCCATTTTTCTTTATAAGTCGTATTTGTTAAGATACATGCTTCAGTAATATTTGGTGTTACAATATCTGCTTTTTGGACAAGTCGAAACATGTTTTGACACATTTCATCTGTATAAGTGGAATATTTTTTGCCATAATCCCCCATAACAGGATCAATAATCACAATGGTTTTATCTGTTTTATTTTGGTCAATAAACTTTGAAACGATTTCAATTTGATTTAAAGAACCTAAAAATCCTGTGCAAATACCTTCAAATTGTAAATCCAATTTTTTCCATTCATTCATATAGTTTTCCATTTTATTTGTAAAATCATAAAAATAAAAGCTATCAAATCCTGTATGATTTGAAAAAATAGAAGTTGGAACAGGGCAGCATTGAATTTTACATTTTGAAATAATTGGTAATTGGACAGCTAAGGAACAACGACCAAAGCCCGTAAAATCATTAATACATGCGATTTTTTTCTGTTTGTTATGATTCATTTTCTTCACCCTTTGTACCATATCACATTTTGCACAAGAATCAAAATAATCAGAACAAAACAGTTTGATATTACCAGTTTTTATTTTATAATATTTTCTTAGAAAAGAGAAAACTATGCTTTATATTACAGGGGATATTCATGGGAATCAATATAAATGGATAACATATATTGATCCGGTTTTAAAAGAAAACGATATTTTATTTGTGACAGGGGACTTTGGGTTTGGTTTCTTTGATGGAATGTATGACAATGAAAATGGTTTTTTTGACTGGATTGAAAATAGAAATTATTTTGTTTGTTTTATTGATGGAAATCATGAGAATTTTGAAGTATTAAATGCTTTGCCTATTCAAAAATGGAATGGAGGCAATGTTCATTTTGTTCGTAAAAATATTATTCATTTAATGCGAGGAGAAATCTATACAATTGAAAATCATTCTTTCTTTGTTTTTGGTGGAGGCTATTCTATGGATCGGATATATCGAAAAGAAGGTATTTCATGGTGGAAAGAAGAATTGCCAAATCAAAAAGAGTATTTTAATGCGCATATGAATTTAAATTTACATCAATTTAAAGTGGATTATGTATTAACACATAGTGCACCAAGTGAATCGATTTTTTATCTACAAACGTTTCGTCATTTTCATATTAAAAATATGGAATATGAAGAAGTGCAATTGGATACTTTTTTAGAATTATTATCTAAAAAAATTGATTATTCTCATTGGTATTTTGGACATTTTCATGTGGATTTGGATATCTGGAAGTCACAAACGGCTTTATTTAATTGTATTCGAAATATTTTCACAAATGAAATTGTACAGGAATGGGATTTTTGTGATGGGTAGGAGGAAATTATGAATTATTTAGAAAGATCAAAGGAATTAGTAAATCAAACAATTGAATATCGTCGTTATTTTCATCAACATCCTGAAATTTGTTTAGATTGTCATGATACAATGAATTTTATTGAAAAAGAATTAATTTCTTTTGGGTATCAGCCAAAAGAATGTGGATCGGGTTTGGTTTGTTCTTGTGGTAAAAAAGGAAAAACAATTTTATTAAGAGCTGATGTGGATGCTTTGCCTATGAAAGAAGAAAGCGGTTTAGAATTTTGTTCTCAAAATAATTATGCACATACTTGTGGACATGATTTTCACGGGGCTATGTTGTTGATGGCGGCTCGTTTATTAAAAGAAAATGAAGAAAATTTAGATGGAACTGTTAAATTTATGTTTCAAGCTGGAGAAGAAGTCTTTCAAGGGGCAAAAGATATGTTGATTCATGGTGTATTAAAAGATCCAAAACCAGATGTTTGTTTAGCTTATCATGTGAGTTCAGGCGATATGCCAGTGGGTTTATATATGTACAATGATACATCAACGATGATGAATTCCAGTGATAATTTTACTATTGAAGTCATAGGAAAAGGATGCCATGGTGCTTATCCAGAATCAGGTATTGATCCCATTCATATTGCATGTCATATTGTACTGGCTTTAGAAGGATTAATTGCACGTGAAACGAAATCAGTCCAATCAAATGTATTAACGATAGGAAAAATTGAAGCCGGGAATGCTGGAAATATTATTCCAGAGTCTTGTTTCTTATATGGGACTTTGCGATGTGATGATGGAAGTCAACGTGATTTTATTCTTCAAAGAATGCAAGAAATAATTGAAGGTGTGGCTTCTACGTTTCGAGGACAAGCAAAATTAACTTTAACGAGTCAAACGCCTCCATTAATTTGTGATTCAAAAAGTGTACAGGAATTTGTGGGATATATGAATGAATTAGATATACCAAATCAAATGGGAATCAATGGTATTCATGCCGGTGCCAGCGATGATTTGGCTTATATTCTTTCTGAAATTCCTGGAGCTTATATGTATATTTCCGCTGGTTTTGATGATGGACGAATAAATTATGCTCAACATCATCCAAAAGTAATTTTTAATGAAGATGTATGTCAATATGGACCGGCTTATTATGCGCATTGTGCAACTCGATGGTTACAGGAGCATAAATAAAAATGAATCAGGATTTAGGAAAAGGGAACATTAAGTCTTTGTTTATTAAATTAGCAATTCCAGCGGTTTGTGCACAAATTATTAATTTAATGTACAATATTGTGGATCGAATATATATTGGACATATTCCAGATATTGGAGCCTATGCATTGACGGGTGTAGGCTTATTTGCTCCTATTTTGATGTTGTTGAATGCTTTTGCGACTTTAGTCGGTAGTTCAGGGGCACCTTTAGCGGCCATTGAAATGGGTAAACAAAACAATGAAAAAGCCAATCACATTATGGGAAACTGTTTTTCATTATTAATTTTGTTTTCTATTTTATTAACGATTTTATTTTCAATTTTTTGTCCATATTTATTAACTATATTTGGTGCCAGCAAAAATACGCTTCCATATGCATTGGACTATGCTCATATTTATATTCTTGGATCTGTTTTTGTTCTTATTGTATTGGGAATGAATCCTTTTATCAGCACACAAGGATTTTCAAAAATCAGCATGATGACTACCATGATTGGAGCTTTGATCAATTTAGTTTTAGATCCTGTTTTTATTTTTGGTTTTCATATGGGAGTAAAAGGCGCAGCCTTAGCGACTGTTTTATCACAGTCAGTTGGAGCTCTTTGGATTTTAAAATTTTTAACGGGCAAGAAAACAATTTTAAAGCTTCAAAAAAAGAATTTGATACTCAATACTTCTATTTTTATTCCTTGTCTTTATTTAGGTATTTCACCTTTTATTATGGTTTCAACTGAAAGCTTGTTGTCAATTTGTTTTACATCGAGTTTATCTTTTTACGGAGGCGATGTTGCGGTTGGAGCTATGACAATCATTACAAGTTTAGCTCAACTGGTGAATATGCCTTTACAAGGAATTTGTCAGGGTGCTCAGCCTTTAATTAGTTATAATTATGGAGCTGGAAATAAAGAAAGAGTAAGGAAAGCTTTTTTTACTGCATTTAAAACAGCAATTGTTTTTACGTTTTCATTCTGGATTTTAATACAATTTTTTCCCAAATTTTTTGTTTCGATTTTTTCTTCCAATCAGGAATTAATTCAATATGCGTCCTGGAGTTTACGAATTTATATGGCTTGTATTTTTTCAACAGGTTTTCAAAATTCTTGTCAACAAAGTTTTTTAGCTTTAGGACAAGCCAAAGTCAGTATTTTTCTTGCGATTTTGCGTAAAATTGTATTATTGATTCCACTTATTTATATTTTGCCATATTTCTTTTCAAATAAAGTATTTGCGATTTTCTTAGCAGAACCTGTCAGTGATTGTATTGCAGCCTTCATAACGACACTTGTCTTTATGAAAAAATTTGATCGTATTTTAGATTTGAAATAAGGAGTTAAAATGCTTTGGATTTTTATTGGGTTGATTTGTGTATTTTCTTCAAAATGGGCTTTTTCTTATTTTGGTTGTTCTTGTTTTGAACAGATTGTATATCATATTAAAGTTCCTTTAGAAGGAACAAATACACAATTTATAAAAGATTGGATTCAAAAATGCGGACTTCCTGCTTTATTTTTGTCAATTCTTCTTTTGTGGTTTCCATATCCTAAAATCTTTTTTTTGATTTGTTTACTATATGCAGCTTTTAAAATTGAATTGATTCTATATATTTTTCATCAATTTCAGGTTTCTGATTTCTTTGACAGGCATTATCAGGAAGTAAAAGTAACACCACCTGAAAAGAAAATGAATTTAATTCATATTTATTTAGAATCCATGGAAAGTACATATGCACTCAAAAAAGAAGGAGGAGATTCAAATCAGGAGCTTCTTCCATTTTTGACAAAGCTAACAAAAAATAATCTTTCCTTTTCACAAAATGAGAAAATTGGTGGGGGAAAGGTATTAAAAGGAACGGGTTGGACAACGGGTGGACTGGTTGGAAGTGAATGTGGTATTCCTTTATTGTTTCCGCTTAATCATCCGTTTTGTAAAGAAAAGATACCTTTTTTAAAGAATGTCACTTCTTTAGGTGATATATTAGAAAAAGAAGGCTATCATCAAGTATTTATGATTGGATCGAATGCTTCTTTTGGTGGACGTCGTAGTTTTTATCAGCAACATGGTTATTTTGAAATAAAAGATATTCTGGCTTTGAAAAAAGAAAAAAAACTGGATAAAAATTATCATGAATTCTGGGGTTTTGAAGATGATAAATTGTTTGGTTTTGCCAAAGAGGAAGTATTGAAATTATCAAAAGAAAATCATCCATTTCATTTTTCAATGTTAACGGTGGATACGCATCATCCTTATGGATATCAGGGAAAAACATGTGAACAAAAATTTAAAGAAAGTGTTTCGAATTCAATTTACCATACAGATTGTTTATTAAAAGAATTCATGGATTGGTGTTCAAAACAAGATTTTTATGAAAATACTGTTTTTGTGATTCAAGGCGATCATACAAGTATGGCTGCTGAGTATATTTCTCATACGTATGATTCTTCTTTTGATCGTCGTATCTGGAATGTATTTATTCATAGTCAAAAAGAAACAGAAAATAGAGAACGTAATTTTAGTACGTTTGATTTATTTCCAACTATTTTGTCAGCAATGGGTTTTGATGTTTTTAATCATCGAGCTGGCTTGGGTGTGGATTTATTTAGTAACGAAAAAACGTTAATAGAACAAGTAGATAGTAAAAAAATAAATTCTGAACTTTCTAAAAGATCAAAAAAATATAAGGAGTTGTTATGAGAATTGGTATTATTACAGGGGCTAGCAGTGGTCTTGGTAAAGAATTTTTATTACAGTTGGATACTTCAAATTTAGATGAGGTTTGGATTATAGCAAGGAGAAAGAGACGATTAGAAGAACTATGTAAACAAGTGAATTGTCAAGTGATTCCATTTTGCATGGATTTATGCGATGAGGATGATCTTCACTATTTTATGGATTATTTAAAAATATTAGAACCTGAAATAGCGATTTTAATTCATGCAGCTGGTTTTGGAAAAATGGGAAATTATACAGAAGTAGATGGAATAGAAAGTGAGCTTATGATTCAATTGAATTGTATTGCGGCTGTAAAATTTACACAGATTTGTATTCCATATATGAAAAAGGGAAGTGAAATCTTAGAAATTTGTTCAACCTCCAGCTTTCAGCCTTTTCCAAATTTAAATGTGTATTCGGCCAGCAAAGCTTTTCTGTATCATTATTCATTGGCATTAAGACAAGAATTAAAGCCCCTAAAAATTAATGTCATCGCGATTTGTCCTTATTGTATTTGTCAATCCAAAATTGAGCCACCTTATCAGTTTAAAATTGAGCCA
>NZ_JBJEEY010000057.1:0-2548 GCF_051873555.1 Floccifex sp.
ATTAGAAGAAGAAAGATATGAAATGGATCGTGCCCAGAAAGTCGAAAATGCCAGAATAGAAGGTAGATTGGAAGGAATTGAAATTGGTACTTTGAATACAATGAAAGAAAATATTAAAACAATGTATAAAAATAAATGTGATATACAATTTATCGCAAAAGTACTGGAACAAAGTGTAGAATATGTTCAAAATGTTCTGGACGAAAAATAATGAGGCTGTTATGCCTTCTTTTTATATATGAAACCTTTCTAATAAAAAATCACATTCATCGGTTGAATTTGTTAATTCTGCCCAGCGAGCAGACAATAGTTTTGCGTAATCTATATAGAATAATCCATAAGAAGCCAGAGAATAACCGTCATTGACTTCAATTAATAAGGTTCTTCCATCTTTTGTTAAACCAAAATCTATAGCTACACCAGCCGGTACACTTTTATAGTCTTTGATACAATTTATAATGACGCCCACATCAAAATGAACTTGCCAGCTGCCTTTATATTGTTTAACATCTATTATTTTTCCGTATCGTATAAAACAGCGCCATTCAGCAATAAAATCTACTACTTCACTACAATATACTTCTAAATCTTCATTATATTTTCCACAACCAATCAAATCTTTTGAACCATTCACAACAATACCTGTAAATGCTTTATCTTGTTTCGGTTTCACAAATACTGGCCACATATTTGTTGAATTATTAACAGTGTCAATCGTAGAAGACCATATTCTTCTTCCTAAATATGTTTCTAATTCATTTGGGTAATCTATGTCAGGTGTAATGATTTTAAAATCATATAATCGATTACGTACAGTTTGAACATAACCAACGACAATGTCTTGTTTATTTGATGTTTGTAGTTCTTCTTTTGTATGAAAAAATACAGTTTCCATTCCCATTTCTTTAAAACCAAGATAAGCAGAATAAAAATTAATAGTACAGGGAATATAATTTTTATCACATTGAATATAGACTCTCATTTTTTTCTCCTTTTCTTACAGTCTAAATCAGATATTGACATTATGAATGTCAGAAAGTTTACTTAACGTTGATAAAAAATCATTTCACTAAAAAATAATAAAATAAAATAAAAATCACTTTAAAACAAGTGATTTTCTCAAGTTCTAGTGTAGAATAAAAGTATGAGAACGTGGTTATTGACTTGGAATAGTGAATGCTGGGATTGTCGGAAAGAAAAGATGGATGAAATCGATCAGGTGGCTTGCAGCTATCAAAAATGGAATTGTGGAAAGAATCGATCCATTCAAAAAGGTGATCGTATTTTTTTGATGAAACTTAGACAATTTCCTAAAGGAATTATTGCCAGTGGAAAGGCAATGAGTGCTGTATTTGAACAAAATGGAATTCATTATATTTATGTTTGTTTTGATCGAATTGATGACTATGAAAGTCAGGAAATCTTAAACATGAATGAATTAAAGAAAATTTCATCCAATTATAACTGGTTATCAAAGTCTAGTGGCATTCAAATTCCCTATGGAATATCGCAAAAATTAGAAAAGAAATGGACAGAACTGGATTCGCTTCATTTTTTACATTCTTTTGGAATGGAATTTGTACAAGAAGATACTTCTTATTCATCTTATAAAGACATTTCTTCTTTATTAAATGAATATGGATTTGAATTTGATACAGAGACATCAAAAGTGATTTCTTATCGCAGTAAACAAACCCATGAGACTATTTATAGTCTAAAAACAAATACCTATAATCTTGTGGTACATCCAGATACGTTTATTAAAGGATACAATGGATGTATCCACTATAATTTGGATTTAAAACGATTTGAAAAAGAGAACTCCATTCCTTATGGTATACAATACGAATTTGAACATGAATTTGAAATGGAAATGTTTTTATCAGCTTTTACCAATCAATTAAATCCCATTCAAGATAAAAAAATCTGGATCATGTCTATGAATCCCAATGTGTTTAATCACATTGGTTGTTTAAAAAAATATAAAAAATTGACAACACGACAATTCTTTAATTTTGAAGCAGGTGATATTGTATTAGTATATAGCAGTTCACCAATTCAAAAAATTGAAGCCTTGTGCATTGTGAATCAAGTCAATTTATCGTCTTGTGATATGTATGATGAATTCTGGTATGACTCCCTAAAGAAAAGAAAAAATCAAAAAAATGAACGATTCTTTCAAATGGAACTTATTCACTTAGTCAACAATGAATTATTATCGTTCGATTGTTTAAAAGAACATGGACTTAAAAATGCGCCCCAAGGCGCTATGAAATGTAATCATGAACTTTATGAATATATATTCAATGAAGTGGGAATATAAAAAAAAGAGTGCATAGCACTCGAATTGTCATGGCGCAAGAACAGGGATTTGAACCCTGGCACCGCGTTAACGATCTACTCGCTTTCCAAGCGAGCCCCTTCAGCCACTTGGGTATTCTTGCGTTTCTTAAAGAATACATGATTCAAGACAATCTGTCAAATGGAGGAAACAATGAAATACGATGTAGCCATTATTGGAGCCGGACCGGGAGGCATTTTCTCGGCT
>NZ_JBJEEY010000058.1:0-12749 GCF_051873555.1 Floccifex sp.
ACCAACTCATATTCGGTATGCACCTTTGAATAATCGGTATAATATTTTATCTGAGTCGCAAATGAATTTATCTGATCCGAAGAATCACTTGATACTCTGCAATAAGCTGCCAATCTGATTTTTTCGTCATTCTTTTTGGTCGGCTGTATCTCAGTAACTACCATTTTTCCATCCTTTCTGTAATTCTGTTTTTGCAAGACAACAATATCACAAGAGTTTGAAACTATCCAGCGAATATTACATCTTTTTTGAATTATTTTTATGCGGTCAGCAATATGCTTTCAGATCCTTCCAAGACGATTTCAAGTATGCTTTTGTACTCTTCCTCTGTCAGCAGATTCATCTTCATAAGGAGACTTAACATATTGAGTTCATAGTAACATTCTGAATTTTTTATTGCTTTACTCTTATTCATCATCTTTAGTTTCCTCTGATGTTTTATGATTTCCAATATTCTTGTCAGCGTTTGAAGCTGCGTTGCATAAGCACATAATGCACACACCGATAAATGCACCTATGAATAATCCAATAATAAAACCTATCATTTTAATTTCTCCAATCTATAATTATATTTTGTTACAGCAGGCAACAGCTATGCGAAGCACAGCCGTTGCCTGCTGTCTTATATCAATCGTTTTGCAAGGCGGTTTCCATATACAACACCGTTGTCGGCACATAAGGTTAAATATCTGTAAGACATACAATGTGCTGTTACTTAGGCATTGGGATTTCTCCGAATATTAAACCGCCTTGCTTTAGTTGGTATTTATCCTAAATTCCCCCCAACCGGGAACACGTCAGACGGTCATGCATTTGACTCCATTGGAATTTCACCACCGTGAGGATCTCCCACAGCCGCCCTCATTGCTTGCGACGGTTTTATCTCGCTCGAGCTGTGACTGGACGGAAGTATCATTGTCCCTTCTGCCTGTCATCGCCGTCATTGAATTTGCCTTTCAATGTCTGAGTCCTGAAGATATATAAAATATGTTCGCTCATGTGGCTTGTCCGTTCCGGACAGCAGAAGAAATGTATCTGATGTGCTGATATTAAGTTTTCAAAGATCAACGCCCGTTCCCAAAAAGAGAAACAGGCAAAAGAGAATTAACCCTTTCACCTGTTTCCTCACTTAAAAGCGTTTTGACAAGCCTATTTTTGAAAAAAATTTATTTTCAGCGTTTTCAACAAAATATCCCGTGTGATTTTATTAAAGATTTTCTCTTCTAAGAATTTCTTCTTTTAGCTTTTTTCTTGCTCGTCTAATACTTAATGATACAGCTTGCCTCGTACATCCTTGAATTTCCGCAATTTCAGAACAAGTAAATCGTTCCCAGTAGAATAGTATTATTCTTTCTCTCTGCAACGGTGACAGGCAAATAAGCATTTCCTTTAATTTTCCGTTTCTTATTTTAGAAATAATAATATCTTCTAGCGTAATATTGTCAGACAGTGTTTTCTTATGCAAGGTGATTTCTGATTGCTCAGAGTGTTCAATATGCCTGTCAAACTCGTTTAACTGAGAAATGTCATGTAGTTCATTATCATTAAACAAGCTAAACACATCATTATTAACCTCAACTTTATTTTCATCACCTTGTCCATCTTTAAAAACAACATAAAATTTTCCGTTCTCTTCAAAAATTGTATAAGGATTATCCTTTGATTTTCTTCTTTTTGGACGATTATCATCCACTTATTTTTCCTCCAATCAATCTGAATTTTTAACAATTCAGGTCGATTGGAGGACTTCTGTTTCTAAAAAACATAGTTGCCCTTTCTGCTTTCAATGCAAAAAGGCAAAAAATAATACCGACAGGTAATAGCATTAAAAGCTATAACTTGTCGGCATTTATATTCTTATTTTTAATTACGAACAATTATCCTTAATAATATTTCCGTCCTTTATCTCAATAACGCGTTGACATTTATTTGCAATATCTAAATTGTGTGTTACTATAATTATGGTAATTCCATTCCTGTTTAAATCAAAGAGCATTTTCACTATTTCTTCCGATGTTTTACTATCCAATGAACCTGTAGGTTCGTCGGCAAATATGTATTCTGGGTTTGTGACCAAAGCACGCGATATAGCTACCCTCTGTTTTTGACCACCGGAAAGCTGTGATACTTTTTTAGCTTTCAGGGACGCAATTCCTGTTTTCTTTAAAGCTCTCATTACTGAACCTTTTTTATCCTTTATTTTCTTATTAAAATATAAGGGTGTCATTACATTTTCAAAAACAGTAAAATCATCAATCAATGCAAAATCCTGCAATACTATTCCAATCTTAGAACTTCTAAGCTTTGATTTTTTACTTTCGCTAAGTTTATTGATATCAATATTATCAAGATAATATTCTCCGTCAAAATTATCAATGCATGACATAATATGTAATAATGTGGATTTACCCGCACCGCTTTCTCCTATAATTGCAACCGTTTCTCTATCGTCAATTTTTAGGTTTATGTTGTTTAACGCATGAACCATATTTTTTTTCCCTTTTAAATATATCTTGTTCAAATTTTTAATTTCAATCATAGTTGCCTCCGATTATCTTTTATATTTAAAAACTTCTATAGGTGGGTTTTTCTTTAATATTCTATAAGGAATTAACGATAATGATAACAGTATCATAATTATAGCTATTATAGCAATATAATTAAGCCAACACATACTTTTTTGCATAACAAAAATAAATATTACAAAGAATACAACCAATGTCAGAACAATATAGATAACAGTATATAATAAACTTATCAAAAAACATTTTTTGGTTGAAGCACCGCATAGATATAAAATGGAATAAAAATAAAGATTCTTATAAGTAGAAATAGCAATGCAACCTATCATTCCAAACAATGAAACTAAAGATAAAGTTAAAAAAATCGGACCTAATGCTCTAACCCTTGCATAAGCATTTTCTTTTCCGTTTTCTAATACATCGGAAAAAGTTCGAACATAATAATAATTACTAAACAGTTTATAAGATTCATTTAAATCGCTTGAATTTTTTAAAATGATAGCTTCAGTCATTCCAGTACTAACGAATTCATTTGGTAAATAATTATATAATGTTAATAACGGAATTTCAAATGATTCATCTGCTTTGCCTAACATATCTTTTGTATTCAATTCTGTACCACCGCTATTAAAAGTACAGTAGTAGGAGGTTTTTAATATACCAACAATCTTTCCCGTAAAACCATTTTCTGAATCAATATCAATTATGTCACCAATATTAAAATAATTATTTAAGGAATAGGGTATCACTACAGGAATATCTTTTAAATCATCCGTACACTCGTTTAACCATGTTCCCTCTGATAATTCGGGAATATAATCATTTACAAATTCATTGCTATATCCATAAAGAGTATATTCTCCTAAGTAAGCTACCCCACCCAATTCACAATAATCTATTGAATTTTCAGGTAATTTATTTAATAATCTTTCCGGAACAGAATTACCGCCATTATCAACTATTATTCCGTTTATATCTGAAAGTCCACTGCTAATGTACTCATCAACTGTAACGAAGTAACTATTTGCAGTAACTAAAATATCGCTTAATAATAAAGTGGAAGCAACTAATTGTATTATTATAATTATGCTCATTAATAGATTCTTACAGAAAAGATGGTATGAAAATTTAATTAACTTCATTATTTTGTCACCCCAATCTTTTTTCGGAAATAGATATATTTTTTACATATTTTGAAATTACAGGAGCACTTGTAATAATAATAACTATAAAGTACACTATAATCATACTAATGTAATCATATATTCCTAAGCTGTATGTAAAATCCTCATATTGTACATATTCAATTATGCTTGGCAAGACACATCTTGAAAAAATACATCCACATACAAATGATATTAAAGCAATAATGAAAATTACATTAGCTAAGAGAAAAATGCAAGTTGTTTTTGTCGCACCGTTCAATCTATAAATATAAATAATTTTGTTATTCTTTTCTAATATATATAAATAGACAAATGCTACATTTATCATTGATAACAAAAATATTCCTATATATATAATAGTAGTAGAATCATTCCATAAGCTGTCAATATTTTTTATTCTTTCCGGATAGATTATTTCTGCATTTTCAAAGCATTCCGTCAATTGAGAAATAATTTTATTATTTTCATCGTCATCAGGATATTTATCTAAAACAATTGATACAGATTCATTATTATGCTTCACATCATTTATAGACGATATAGGCAATATATTATAACCGCCAACTGAATATGTACCAATTACAGTATATTTATCATTGCATATTGATATTTTATCCTCTTCTATCACACCTTCATCACCTGATATTATTACATGTTTGTTTGTTGCGAATTCATCATTATTGAAATATCTGCCATGCTTAATGTGATTGGGATAGTAAAGATAGTCAAACATTATTCTTGTATCAGCAATATTAGCTTTTATGGAGACTGCATTTAATTCTAAATCACACTTATTATTAAAATGCTCTATCTCTTTTAGCATCATATT
Organism: Floccifex sp.; assembly: GCF_051873555.1. Lineage (GTDB taxonomy): Bacteria > Bacillota_I > Bacilli_A > Erysipelotrichales > Erysipelotrichaceae > Floccifex. The sequence goes on from NZ_JBJEEY010000058.1 coordinate 4,518, forward strand.
ATCATCGATGAATGCACCATTAAACGATACAGTATAGGTCTTAGAATTATCATATTTTTTATTTGCATTTGTATAGCTTGCAAAATACGAAAACACAAAAAGAGAGGCAAATATAGATATTATCTGTATTAAACAAAGAAATCCAACCAATAACTTATTATTTTTTAAAAAATGCCAAAAGATTTTAATTGATAAATTTAACATTAGCTTTATCCTCAAAAGGGTGCCCTTATAGTATAAGGACACCCTCAACTTGAATATCTACTTATGATTGAGTTCCCACAACATTGTATATTAATGTATTGCTGTTATTGCTCAACGTGAAAATGTGTTTAGTGCTACCAACAGTAGTACCGTAGCCTGCCTCTTTGTTTACATAATTTGAAGAAGAACCGCTTGCGGCCAAGTCACCGTTTGTTTTATAAATATAAACGGCGACACTTGTTGATTTTAAACTGCTACTGCTATTAATTTTGGAATAAGCGGTATCAGAATATGTAGGGAAAGTACTGCCTTTCCAATGTTGTGCGGTGACTGTTGCACTACCTCCACCAGAAACCGAAAGCGATTTTGTATGCTTTTTCTCAGTTTGATCGGTCTTACTGAGTACGTACGAACCCGAACTGGTTGTGGTTGCAGCTGATGCACTAAAACAACCTAACATTATCGTTGAAACCATTAGGATACAAAATCCTAATAAGAACATTTTCTTTTTCATTGTAAAACCTCTTTCTTTTTAATATATTTATAATTTTTCGCAAATTATTAAAACATCGGAAACTCCTCCTTCCTGATAATACAATAAATAATTTCTTTTGTATTTATGTTCTTCATTTATATTTGTTGAGTTTGTCTACAGTAACCTGAAACCGTAAATGCTTAGTTTAATCCTAGTTTAATTTGTAATTTGGACTTTTCTCATTAATAACACCAAGGTGCTCATTATAACTCCGCATATCAAAGAGCACCCTATATTTCTGAGTTCTGTTAAAACACAAAATAATGATATGATAAATATACAGACTGAAATTAAAACAGCTAATGTTTTGTACCACTTTTTCTCATAACTATTCAATGGATTGTTTTCTGTGTCAAGAGGGGACATTAATATTATCAACACCACACAAAGCAATTCAAATATTATGAGTAAATAGGTAAATATATTACCAACACTATTTGCATATTTAATTAAGCACAACATTATTATGCTTGAAATAACAGAAAACACATAGCATCTTGTTGGTGTTTTAGCATGGTAACCGCCTGCAAACTTACGGATAGCAATAAAAGAAAAATAAAACACTAAACTTTCGACTAATAAATTGAAGAACAATCCTAAAACAATAATTGTTGCAATATGTAATGATGATGATAAAACAATATATACACCATACACATATAAATCAAAATTATCATTTTGTCCTTCATCTTTGCATAAAAAGCAAGCAACTTTATCCGAAATTAACTTTATCATTTGAACTTCTTAAACTTCTCCAAACCTTTTGGCGCCTTGGGTTGATATATTACAAAGCATCCTGAAGAATTTGCATTTGATTTTAAAGCAACAGACACCATTTTTTTGATTCCGTTTTTCATCTTGTTTGATAAAATCTTTTCGTTTTTCATTATTATGACCATTCCTTTCCGCTTTGCTACAAGGCACAAAAATAAATGAAAGCGACTTGTAGGAAAGCTATGTAAAATTTGTTAGAATGTACTTGAGAAAGCAAACACACTACAGAGCACGATGAGGTGAGTAGGCTCAGCGTATGCTGAACTGAATAATTATGTGTGTCGGATGCTCTTTCAAGCACAAATAATTAGGGCCTTGAACCCTGTAAACTTATCTTTGGAGAGACGGACTACTCAATCTTTCAGTGAGCATCCAGTCCCTGTTTGTTTTCTCAAAATATTAATTTTGAGGGATGTGTTATGTTAAAAATCGTTTATCCTGTCTGCTGTGGAATAGATGTCCACAAAACCTTTATCTATTGTTGCATTGCAACTACCGACAACAAGGGTATTACCACCTACAAAAGCAATCGTTTTTCGACTTTTACCAATCAACTTAAACGATGTGCAGCTTGGCTCAAAGAAAATAATTGTAAGGATGTTTGTATGGAATCCACAGGCAAATATTGGATTCCTATTTACAACATTCTTGAATTGTCCTGCAATATTGTATTGGCTCACCCAAAATATGTTAAAGCAATTAAGGGCAAGAAAACTGACAAAAAGGATGCCAAATAGATTGCTGAGCTTTTTAAGCATGATTTGATTAACGGTAGCTTTATTCCTCCGGCTGATATTCGTCAGTTGAGAGATTTAACCCGTTATCGAAACAAACTAACCAATTTTATTGTCGGTGAGAAAAACCGTGTGCAAAATTGCCTGACTGTTTCCAATATCAAATTAGATGATGTTTTTACTGATGTGTTCGGTAAGGCTTCGTCAAGTATCATCAATGCCCTTCTTCTGAATCCATCAGAGAAAATCTCGGATGTGTCTAAATTTAGAACAAGGGGTATGAAATCTACTGATGAAGAAATACTCGCTGCAATAGACGGTAACATCTGTAATGAACAGGCTGAAAAACTCAAAATTATTCGTTCACATATGGATAATATTGAAACATGTAAGGCTAATCTTGAATCAGTTATTCTAAATCTTGTTGAGAAGTACCTGCAACAACTAAATCTAATTTTGACTGTTCCAGGTATCAAATCCTTTTCCGCAGTTTCCATAATTTCGGAAATAGGAGTTGATATGTCTGTGTTTCCAACATCAAAACATCTTTGCTCTTGGGTAGTTTTAACTCCTCAGAATAATGAAAGCGCCAGCAAAAAGAAAACTACTCGTATTAGTCGTGGAGGCGCTTACATTAAGCCTTTATTAGTTCAATGTGCACTTGCTGCTATCAAAAGCAACAAGTACTCCGAAATACGCAACCGTTACCTTGCGCTCAAAAAGCGCAGAGGTCACGAAAAAGCAATTATTGATATCGCAAGAACTCTCCTTACCGCAATTTACAATATTTTAAAGGAAAATGAGCCATACAACCCCAATTTGTATACAAAATCGGATTTACCGCCCCAGCATAGAACTGTCAGCTTTGACGAGGCTGTATTCATTCTTCAAAGACAAGGATATATTATTACTTCTTGATTTTTAACATTTTATTTTTGCAACCTTATGGGGGCTTGCTTTCTTATGCCCCTTTTTTAGGTGTGCTAAAATCACAATCTTTCAAACTTATCAACCTCACTGTTATATATTTTATCAGAATTTATAAAATTATGTTTATTTTTGCAAAATCGGTAACAAATTCGACAAAACCTGTAGCTTTTTAATCATTTTTCGTTGTTTTTAAACAACTTAGAGAGAATATTTACATATTTTGATTATTAACAATATAAGTATTTATATCTTCTTTTAAATATTATTTATAATTACTAATATTTTATTGGGTTATGTTAATGTATGTATATATAAATCCGAATTCGTATAGCATAAATAAGAAAAGTAATACAATTAAAGCAGTAAAAGTCAATATTTTATATAACCACATATTCAATATTGTAAATGATTACTCTTTATGAGGTATTGAAACATTTACAAAATCTTTAATACATAAATACCACACATTACAATCTGTTATTACACGCTTTAAACAGAATAATATTCCTAAAAAATGTTGACAAATTAAATCTTTGCAATGATTAAATCACTAAACCTAACATCAAAAATAATTGATATAATTTTATCTAAACTGTGATAAAACAGATGACAATTCACACTTTTTAAGTTATAATTCTTTATATAAGGGGATGTTACTTTGAAAGTGTTAATATGTGATGATAATCCTAAAATAATTACTCAAATTAAAAAATACCTTTTTGATATTTCAAAACACACAAGATATAAATTTGACTGTATATGTTTTATGAATGGGGATGATATTTTAACAAAGCAAATTAAAATTGATTTTGCTTTTATTGATATTGAAATGCCAGGTGTTAACGGACTCACAGTTACAAAACATCTCCAAAAAATAAATCCTAATATTATTATTTTTATAGTTACTTCTTTTCAAGGATACCTAGATGATGCAATGGATCTTAATGTTTTTAGGTTTTTGTCTAAACCCATTGATAAAAGCAGATTCTTTAAAAGTATGGATGTTGCTTTAAATCTATATCACCAGAGTACAGAGATAATTATTTTAGATTACTTTGATGAATGTCATAATATATTTACTATTGATATTCTCTATTTAACTATTGAAAAGCGCAAAACAAAAATAATCACAAAAAATAATGAGTATATTTCTAATAAAAAGTTTGAATACTGGAAAAATTGTTTAAAATCATATGATTATTTTGCACAATCACATTATAGTTTCATCGTAAATTTAAAAAATGTAACAGATTTTGATAAAAATGAAGTCACATTATCCTTTGACTCAAAAAAAGTAAAAGTACCGATATCACGTAGTTTTTACGCTTCTTTTAAAAAATCATTTTATGAATATATGGGAGGCACAATATGACTTCAAATATATGTTATGCGTTGGTATTTTTTATTGAATGTCTAATATCTCTTTATTATTTTGATTTTAAATTTGAACGAAAAATCGCTAAAAAGTTTATATTTTTATTTACACTAGGAAGTTTTATTATATTATACATAATACATTTTTATGAAATTCCTATTATGAATCTTTTAGGATTCTTCATCTGTAATTTTCTAATTTCTAAAATATGTTACGAGACTAAAATAAAATCCGCTTTATTTAATAATTTAATTCTTCTCTCTATTATGATTGTCACCGAAATAATAGTATTTTATTTTTCTTCAATCATTTTCAGAATAGATTTATTTGAAAGCTATAATGATGATTTTGTATTAATTATTCAAGCCGTAATTTGTAAATTGCTTTATTTCTTATCCGTACATTTAATTATAAAAATATCACAAAAAGAAAGCACGGAAGCGAATTCTAGGTTTTCTCTTATTCTTTGCATTCTACCAATCGCTTCTATTATTTTAATGTGCACTACTGTATATCTTTGTATTGTCTACTCAGTAAATGAAAATTTTAAATTATCTTTAGTTTTAGGAAACTTGCTTTTATTATTTTCGAATATTATAGTTTTCTATATAAACGAACTAACAATAAAAGTTAATCAAAAATACACACAAATACTTTTAGATAAGCAACAAGAAAAAGATACGATAGATTACTATAAGCTATTAAGTGAACAAAATAAAAACTCAAAGGTATTGATTCATGACATAACTAAACACTTAAATACAATTAAACAATTATCAGAAGATAAGGATTCAAATATAGCTCAATATATATCTGAAATTATTAATGATTTTAGTATTATGAATCCAATTGACTACTGTAATAACCCTACAGTCAATTTAATTACTCATAGGTATTATGAGATATGCAAGAAAGATAATATCAATTTTACAATCAGTATAAAAAACGCAAATATTGATTTTATGAAAGAACATGATATAACCGCCTTGCTTGACAATCTTTTAGAAAATGCAGTGGAATCAGCGTTAATGTCAAGTGATAAATTTATTGATTTTTCTATCAGTACAAGGAACTCAAATTTTGTAATCATTAAAATTTCAAATTCTTGTAATAAAAAGCCTAAATATATAAATGGAACTCTTGTATCTTCAAAAAGCACCTCAGGTACGCATGGAATTGGCACTAGAAGTATTAAACGAGTAGTTGAAAAATACAATGGAAATTTAGAAATGAAATTTGATAGTAATACAAATACCTTTACTTCCACTATTGGAATAAATTTCAATATACAAAATAACAATCAAGCATAATCTCTTATATTTACATATATTTTTATTCTTCGTTATTTGCTTATTTTAAACAGCAAACTGCTCTTACCACCTTGTTCACGGTAAGGCTGTTCGGTTTCAATTTATTAGGCTTTTTTCAAATTTTTATAATAATCCTGTCAGTACTTAAGTATGTTTGCTCTTTGGCAATAAATTATATTTTCTTAGATTTATATAATCTATCATGTTGATACTATTGTCTCAACAATTATTGAGACAATCATTTTATTGATGTAATTATAATATGTTAAAATCAAATTATAATTTCAGTAAGAGGAATATTTATGAAGCGAACGAAAAACCACTATAACAATTTATCATATATTATTTTCACAATACTGTCTTTCTTTTCAATAAGTCTGATTTTTAACAATAATGTATGGTTTGACGAAGCTTATACCTTGTCGCTTATTCAGCACAATTATTCCGAAGTAATTGAAATATTAAAATCGGACATGCATCCGCCTCTATACTTCATATCTCTAAAACTCTTCTGTGAGATTTTCGGTTATTCGGTTTTGGTAACTAAAATTTTTTCGGTACTCGGTTATATTGCAACGCTTTCGCTAGGCTGTACAGTGATTAAAAAGCATTTTGGTTTGGGTACATCAATAGTCTATATGCTTACCATAGGGACAATTCCTATGTCACTTTATTTCAGCGTTCAGCAAAGGTCATATGAGTGGTGCATATTTTTTGTTACGCTTTGTTTTATTGAGGCTCTGTTGTTTATTGAAAACCACAAATCTTACCATTGCATTTTATTTGTTATTGCTGCTCTGTTTGCCTCATACAATCATATTTATGCACTTTTAGCAGTTGGTATAATTTTTGCATTTGTGAATATCTATATTTTTATAAAAAACAGAAGATTGTTAAAAGAGATAATTATTTCAGATATTTCAATGATTATCAGCTATTCTCTATGGATTATTCCGCTGTTAAATCAGGCAAAGTCGGCTTCCGGCAGCTTCTGGCTTACAAGCGTAGAACCGCTTTCGATTATTGTATTTGTATCAGGAATTGTAATTTCAGCGGTAATACTCACTAAAAAAGAAAATCGTAGATTGCCCGTAATATTTGCAATTATATCTATTTTAAGTATTCAGTTTACAGGCCTTTTCGTAACCGTTTTTATTCGTCCGTTATACATTGCACGGTACAGTGTTGTAGTTTTAGGGATTTTTGCATTGTTGATTGCTTTTGGAACAAAAAACACAAAAGGAAAGTTCAAAAAAGCACTTTGCATATCGCTTTGTATTCTAAACATTGTCTGTGTTGTTACAACGGGAATGTTTGAATACAATTCATCAATGACCAATTTTCTTAACAGGTTTAAAAAAATAATTTCTTCGTCAGATATTTTTGTCTATTGCGACAATGCGTTTGGAATTATGTCATATTATTATCCTAAAAGCACACATATTTGCACCTACAGCGAGCCTTGGTTTGCAGCATTCGACAATGTTGAATGTATAGACAAAAACGAGCTTGTGGTTGAAATCCGTAATTATGATACAGTTTGGTTTGTAAAAAACGAATTAACAAAAACACCAGAATACATAAAAAATGATTTTGATTTGGAATTAGTCGATTCATTCAAATGTGATTTCAATACCTTTAATGTGTATTTGGCTAAAAAGTAATATGTATTACGTGTTCTTAACTTTATGTTTTTAAAATGTTTTATTTTATATTTTATATAGCAAACTGCTCTTACCGCCTTTCTCACGGTATCGTTGTTCGGTTTTTATTAATCCTGCTTTTTTCAAATCCTTAATAGCTCTGCGGACTGTGGCAGGCGACAACTTTATGTCGCCTGCTATTGTTTTTACAGAGGGCCAGCATTCGCCGTTTTTGTTGGCTCGGTCGTGGAGGTAGGTATATACGGCAATGGCTCGATGTGGCAAGTCCATTTGATAGAGAAAAGTTAATTTACTCATTGTCCAGCACCTCCTGTGGTGGTCTTTCGGTTCTTATGACTACTTTTCTTTGCTTGTCTGCGTTCTGTTCAACGCTTGAATTTTCGGGTTCTTCTGTTGGCTCATCTTGCTGTTCAGAATTAAAAGAATCTTGGCTGTCGTTCTGCTCTGCATTAGGAGAGGTTTTTAAGTTTTCATTTTTCTTCTTTTTCTCACCGTTTGCTTCGTCGAATCCCGAATCAGTTACTGGCTGTTCAAGATAGTGAGGACAGTATGTTTGGATTATGTTGTTGAACAACTCCGAGCGGTTGGCATAGTGAACTTCACGGTTGCCGTTTTCCATTACCTCATACTTTTCCTCAAATTTAATACCCCATTTGAAGAACAATTTAAGTTTGACTTTCATGGGATAAAAGCCTGTTTTCATAAC
>NZ_JBJEEY010000059.1:0-2526 GCF_051873555.1 Floccifex sp.
AAAATTAAAACACATAAAATTACTGGACTTTATTGCAGATCATTATAAAGAAAAGTTGACGCTTTCTAGAATGGCAAAAGAATGCCATGTAAGCGAGGAATACTTTAGTCGTGAGTTCAAAAAAATCACAGGCGTTAATTTTAGTATGTATTTAAAACAATATCGAATTTATCAATGTATGAAAGATGTTCTGTATTCAAATAAAACCATTACAGAAATCGCAATAGAATATGGATTTGCGAATGTGAAGTCTTTTATTACTTCTTTTGAGGAATTTTACCATGTTTCACCACATAAATATCGAAAAATGTCAAGAAATGACAATGATAAGGCTAATAATTGACAACAATATTGTTTCTTGTTGTGTTAACATAGGTGTGTGAAAAAAAATAATGACATGGATTGTCATTTTATAGACGAAAGAAAAATAATAAACCATAATATGGAGAGATGCGCGGCTTGACTGAAGTTTGGGAAGGGAATTATAAAATTTTTCTTTCGTCTATTCACTTTTTTTGAAAATAAAAAAATGATACGGTTTTTCTTTTTGAATCCATAAAAAAACTTTTGATTTTACTTTTTTTTAAAAAAAAGAATTGAGATATAAGATAAATGTTTTATATTGATACAGTAATCATATAAACAACTAAATCCGCATAAATGTACATTTCATATCTTCCCTTAATCGTTTATGTGATTCCAAAGTGTCTGTATAGACACTTTTTCTTTATGGTTTTATACTATATTTATGAAAAAAGCAATTTTGTTTCCGGGAATTGGTTATCACTGTGATAAACCATTGTTGTATTATACAAAAAAGATTTTAAAACAATATGGATATGATATACAGGAAATTGTATTTCAAAATCTGCATTTTGATTTAGAACAATCAAAAGAAATGGCATACAATCAGGCTTGTTGTCAAATACAAAATCTTGATTCCAATACTTTATTTGTTTCCAAGAGTATTGGAACTTATTGTGCAGGAAAACTGGCTGAAAAATATCAAATACAAAATCATATTTATTTTACACCGTTAAAATTTTCTAAAAAATATATTACAGATCGGGATTTGGTTTTTTCGGGAACCAGGGATCCCTTTGTTTCGAATGAAGATATACCAATACATTGTTATCGCATTGAAAATGGAAATCATTCATTGGAAACGGGAAACATTCAAAAGGATTTAGAAAATTTAAAATGGATTTGTGAATGGGTTGAAAAATTTATAAAAGAAAGAGGTTAATATGTGCGGACGCTATTATATTGATTTATATACGCTTTCAAAATTCACAAAAGAAACAATAAAAACAGGTGATATTTATCCTGGACAGGAGGCATTGGTTCTTGTTGGAAATGAAAAAATGCTTCCTAAAAAAATGAAATGGGGCATACAGTTTCAAAATCATCAAATCATTAATGCACGTATTGAAAAGAAGTATTCCTTGCCGCGCTGCGTGATTCCGGCTTCTTCTTTTTATGAATGGGATGACAATCAAATAAAAGTTACGTTTTATAAAGAAAATCAAATTTTATATTTTGCAGGTCATTATCAAAATAATCATTTTGTGATTGTGACTACGAAAGCCAATGAGTCCATGAAAGAAGTACATCCTAGAATGCCTTTGATTCTAAAAAAAGATGAAGTCAAAGAATATTTAAAAGGAAAATCTTTTGAGAACTATATTCCAGAAGAATTGTCTTCTAGTCAGGCTATCAAGCAACTATCGTTATTTTAAAAAAATTATATATATGAAAAAAGGAGATCGTAAAATGAAGGTTTTATTAGTAAATGGAAGTGCACGTAAAAATGGGTGTACAAATGAAGCTTTACAAGAAGTAAAACGAGCATTAGAGGAAGAAGGCATCGAAACAGAAATGTTTTTTATTGGCAATCAGCCATTGTCAGACTGCATGGGTTGTAATTTTTGTCGAAAAAATGGATATTGTGTATTTGAAGATTGTGTCAATGATTTTGTGAAAAAAGCACAAGAAGCCGATGGCTTTGTGTTTGGCTCTCCTGTTTATTTTGCACATCCAAGTGGTCGTTTATTAACTTTTATGGATCGTGCTTTTTATTCAAAAGGCGATGCATTCAAATACAAACCAGCCGCTGCCATTTTATCAGCTCGAAGAGCAGGAACTACAGCGTCGTTTGATGTCATCAATAAATATTTTTCCATTCGTTCAATGCCTATTGTATGTTCAACATATTGGAACCATGTTTATGGTTCACAAGCAGAAGATGTTTCAAAGGACATTGAAGGATTGTGTACGATGTATAATTTAGGAAAAAACATGGCCTGGCTGTTAAAGTGTATTGAAACTGGAAAAGAACATGGCGTTGTTCATCATGATAATCAGAAACAACTCACAAATTTTATTCGATAAAAATGAGGTTTGAAAGCCTCAATTTTTTTGTCACTTTATTTTCATAATTCATTTATTGTAAATAATAAATGAAATGATGTAAAAAATAACCAAAATCACAATTTCTAAATATGATAAGATGAAAGTACTAAACAG
>NZ_JBJEEY010000060.1:0-12513 GCF_051873555.1 Floccifex sp.
TATACATAAACCCATAAGCCAATTGGACTTATGGGTTTATATTAGTAACCTAGTTTTTGATAAGCTTGTAGATATGTATTGTATTCTTGTTGATAGTCTTGTGTATTGACTGGTATTCCCTGGTTTTGTGTATCTATAATTGTTTTTGAATCTTGTGGGGCATATACAACTACTTTTGGATCTCCTTTGAATGTATATTCTGTAATAAAATCTACATCGCCTGGTAAAATAATTTTTTCTAAATTTATCATATCCTCAAATACATTGCCTTCTTCACTATTGCTATATTGTGCATCAAATCGAGTTTTAGTTGATTCTTTTATGAATACGGACTTTGCTCCACAACCAGAAAATGCTCTATCTTCTACAATTAATGAATCACATAATAAAGCTATGTCTGAAATATCATCTGTAAATTGAAAAGATTCATTTCCCATTCTAATTGTATTGGCTTTAATAATTAAGGAACCTGTTATTTTTCGATCACAATAAAAAGCACCTTCATCTATTTCTATTTCATTTCTATTTTCAGTTCCAAAATCAACAACTTGAAGATTTCGACAACCACAGAACGCAAATTCTCCAATATAAATTACACTCACTGGTATTTTTACTTTTTCTAGAGTTTCATTATCATAGAAAGCTTTTTCAGATATTTTTATAACCGGTAAATCATCTATTGTATCTGGAATAATGACTTGGGATTCATTCCCGTTATAAGAACGAATCACAATGCCTCCATCTTGTTGTGCATAAAGAAAATCACTGGTATTGGATTCTTTTTCATTGATTTGTACTTTCTTGATTTCTAAGGATTCTTCTTTTGTATTTTCACTTGTCTGCTTGGATTGACAACCCGTTAAACAAATTATTCCCAATAATATTGAAGTAATTATTTTTTTCATAAGTGCTTCTTTCTAATTCGTTGTGAATAAAACTTCTAATCCATTATCTGGGTGATAAGACCAGCTGACACTTACTTCATCATATGTTTTGGATAATCTTCCATCTAAGGCTCTTGTAGCTGACATTTCTTTTATTAAAGAATCTGGTAAATCCAATAAATAAATCACATTGACCAATCCCTGTATCGCATTATCATCACTATAATCGTCATAGTCATTTGGATTTGTATCGATTTCTAAATACGATCCATCTTGGGCTACTGTAGCATACGAAGAATCTAAATACGTATTATAAATCGAAACAAAATCCGGTCCTGGCTGAATAACACTTAATTCACAAGTTGCTTTTTTTCCATTGCTGGTTCTTACTGTAATGGTTGTGGTTCCAATGCTTTTGGAAGTAATATATCCTTCTTCATCAATGGTTGCCACATCTGTATTCGAAGAAGACCAGATTAATTTTTTATTGGATGCATTTTCTGGAGAAATCGTAGCTTCTATTTTACCTGTATTCCCTAAATCCAAAGTTGCACTTGAATATTCCAATGTCACTTCTTTAACCGCTGTTTGACTTCCTGCTATACACAACAACAAAACAAGAACAATTCCAATGATTCCAAATATTATTTTCTTATTATGCATGATTTCATTGAATTTTGATTGTTTTTCTTCTAAAGAAGCCCCACAACTCAAACAAAACTTATGATCTTCTGGATTTTCCATTCCACATTTTAAACACTTTTTCATACTGTACCTCTTTTCTAGTACTAACATACAAAATAGATACAATACAGATGTAACTTTGGTTGACAAAAAAGCCACAATAAAATTGTGACTCAATTATAATCTCCACCTTGAATGCCTAAATACTCTTCAAGACATAAACCCGATTGATAAATAGCTGTAGCTTGTTCTCCTACATATCGAATATGCCAAGGCTCTGCTACATATCCTGTAATATTTTCTTTTCCATATGGATAACGAACAATAAAACCATATCGATGCGCATTATTAGCCAGCCACACTGATTCATTATATGACTGCAATAAAGCCCCATTAGGCTGCATCAAATCAAAAGCCAATCCTGTTTGATGTTCTGAATACCCGGCTCTGGCAGAAAATGTATCCGCTTGTTGCTGTCCATAGACATTCACATAATTCCAATACAATGAATTTTGATATTCATAGGAGCGATAGCCACTATAGGAATCACTGACTTGTAAACCATTAGCTCTCATATCCGCTATTAATTTTACAAACTGATTCTTGGCTTCTATATTTTCGCCTGGCGCATAATTAGAAGGCAAAGAATGTTTCTTATTCACAACAAGTATTCCATTCACTTCAGTACTTGTAGATAAATTTTGTACAGCAGAAACAGTTTCTACAACTTCAATTTCAAAAGAAGAAGACGAAACATTATGGTATATATCTTCAACAAGAATAGTTGCTTCATATATACCAGATTTAGAAAAATCTACTTTTTCTAAATCAAAAGAAATATCATAGTCACTTAATTCTTTTATATCAAAATCAGAAGAAAAATCATGATCTCTATCATTGACATCCACTTTAATTTCATTTTTCTGGATAATTTCTGGCTTTGTACGATCTTCTACTTTTACTTGAATCGTTTTACTTTGATTGAAAAAAAGAACTTGATACTTCACTTCAACCAGATACTCACCTGCTTTTGGATATTTGTCTTCCATTTCAATAGAAGAAACATCCAATTCAATTTGGTCCGGTTCAATAAATGAATCCTTAAATAAAGACTGTTCATCTATAGAAATCTGTTTTCCATATTCAAAAACAAATACATCTTTTTTCAAAGAAACACTCAATATCGAATACATAAAAACAACAACACCTATCAACAATACAAATAAAACAATTAATTTCTTCATATTTTTATTATAAATCAATTTTTTAAATCCTGTATAGAAACTAATGTTTTTGAATCCGCTTCATCCTTTTCTTTTTATCTTTTTCTCCTTTCGCAAACGCAAATAACGCAATATAAGCACCAATTGTTATCGCAAGCATTCCTTCCATCAACCATTCAAACAATATCAAAAGAAACCCAGTCAATACAAAAATCAAAGCAATTATAAAAGCAGTTTTTATACCTTTTCTAGACAATTCCTCCTGTTTTAATTCCATTTCCAGTTCTTTTAAATACATTTCATTTTTCAATTCCGCTTCTCTTATTTTAGCTTCATCAACAAATCGATACGTAGAACGATAATCATCTAACATAATCTTTGTTCCACAATATTCACAGAAACAAAAATCCTGATTTTCCTTTTCAAAAGAGCCATTGGCTCCACAACTCGGACAAGTAAAATATTTCATATTCTTATTGCTTAATTTCTATATACGCCTGATCAATTGTTTTATATCCAACTTTAACATTTAAAGAAAAAGAAATATCTTGAATTGAATCAATTTGATTCTCTTCTAAAGAAGAATCCCATAATTCAATTTCTAGTACACCACACTGTCCATCTTCTAATTCCTGACTATACATCGAATAATCAATCATCATTCCATTTACAGACAAAGAACCATATTCATCATCAATGGTAACCGTCTTCCCACTTTTATTTTCCACCAACAATAAAACAGAAACATCTGAAGTTCCTTTTACATCCATGAAACCAATTTGAATGCCATTGTTATCAAATAAAATAGAATCTGAATTCTTAAATTCTACTTTATGATCTTCATCTTTAACATCAACCAATACACCATCTACTAAAGAGTTTCCTTGTAAATCTTTTTGCGAAACATTTAAAGAAATACACCCAATGTCTTCAATTCCATATACATCTAAAAAATCCACATCCAGCATATCTGTAATAGAAACACGTACTACACATGTCTTACCGGCTTGAACAATTGTATTGGACCATAAACCACTAAATACCTTTAAACCATTGACACAAATATCACTGGTACTGATATATACATCCTGACTGGAATTATTTTTAAATTCCAGTAATAAAATTTTTTCATATGTTTCTTTAGTAATTAAAGCACTGGACACCATTTCAATTCCATTTTCTTTATATAAACAATCCATATTAAATGCATCCATTTCATAGCCATAATGAGCCATAATAGCTTTATTATTAATAGAATCCACATAATAATCTTTTTCAAAATCAAATTCCTTATTTAATGAAGTCTCAATTGTTTTTGAATTCAAATACATAGAATTATAATCCTCATCAATGGCTTCAAAACAAATACTCATATTGGCAATACAATCAATGCCATAAATCATTAAACCCTCATAACTAAAACTCAAAGACGCATTGGCTTTATTACCCGATGTTACATCTGTATTCATATACCCTTCATTAATCATCATCCCATTTATTGAATTACAACAATAACCAATGGAACCAGCCACAAAAGACAAATCCTTTTCTGTATTATTTTCAATCAGCACATTCAATTCCACTGCATAATTCAGATATTGTAAACTGGTAGCTGTTATTTTAATACCCTGTTCATCTACAATCACTGTCTGATCCATTGTTGCACTCTTATCAAATGCCTTTAATTTTTCACTTTGATTTGTACTTGGTTCTACTGTATTGGATGTATCTTGGTTAGAACTCGCACAAGCCGATAAACACAAAACAAGAAAACCAGTAAAAATCGATAAAAACCTTTTTTTCATAATACTTTACTCCTTCTATATGTTTTTACGATATCATGTGATTTCTTAATTCTGGTTTTAGCTCTGCAAATAAAAAAGCATTCGTATTGAATGAACGAATCCTTTTATTGTCTAGCATATTTCAATCTTTCAAACACCCTATTGGAATGACAAATACTCCATCTAATCTTCTATAACCAAATTGCGTCCCTGTCACAACAATTTTTAAATCTGGTAAGCGCATTGGGCATTGTTTTTCCTTTTCATTGTATTTCTTAATCAAAGACTCAATTTCACATAAATGCTTTGCTCCTGCCTCAATTTCACGCCCCCCTAGTTTATATTCAAGCAATGCATATCGTCCATCATCAAGATGAAGTACACTATCTGCTTCCAATCCATATCGATCGTGATAATAAGACAAGTGCCCATTATGTGAAGATGAATATACTCTCAAATCACGAATACATAAACACTCGAAAATAAATCCAAATGTTTTCAAATCTTGATTTAAATAATCTGGTCCTACCCCTAAAGCAGCTACTGCGATGGAAGGATCCACAAATTCACGTTTTCGTCCACTACGCATAGCACTCTTAGACCGAATCGAAGGACACCATCCCAATAAATCATCCACTATGAACAATCTTTCCAGAACATCAATGTAATCACTTAACGTTTTATCTGAAATTTGGTTAATTGTATTTACATCAGCAAGTATATTCGAAGCTTTTGCTAAAGTTGATATATTTCTGGCATACGATCTTATAACAGCTTGCATTGTTGTACTGCTGCGTTTGATATCATCAATTTTAAAAATATCTTCTTCATAAATTTGATGATAATAATCTTTCGGTATTGCCAATTGCGCTTCTTTATCATCAAACAAAATACTTTCTGGCCAACCACCTCTACATGCACCAAAAATAAGTTTCTCGATTGATAAGTCACAACTGCATCCATTTTCAAGTTTTTCTTTGCCTTCAAACAAATCCATTATGGAAACAGTTCCATTCGATTCCCCTGATTCATACAAACTCATTGGATACATTTTAAGTTTTGATATTCTTCCTGTTCCACTATGTGATGTTTTTACTTTTTTGGATGTTGAACCCGTCAATATAAACCGACCTCTACCTCGATTTTCATCACAATAGGCTCGTACAGCATCCCAAAGATTAGGTGCATCTTGCCACTCATCTATTAATCTAGGTGTCTCACCTTTCAAAAGTGCCATTGGATTGATTTCAGCCGTTGTGATAAGTGCTTCCTTATTAGGATCTCGTTGTAGCTTAATAGCACTTTTTGCGTATTGCTCAGCCGTCGTTGTTTTTCCACACCATTTAGGACCAACAATATGAGTTGCTCCAAAAGCGCGCAATTTCAATTCCAATTGTTTATCAACGATACGTGGGATGTACTCCTTCTTTTCCATATCATTATCTCCATTACTAAAACCAATTATACTTAGCAAAATCTTTGAAGTCAAATGTTATTCCGTGTTTTTGTGGCAATTTATTTCGGATTTTTTCGCTATTTCATTCCGTGTTTTTGTGATAATCAATCCAGATAATCCACCAATAAATCCCAGCAACTATCTGTCATGGAATGATCGACTAAATATTGAATAACTAGTTCTTTGGTATGTGGATTTCTTTTTCTTAATAAAACTTCCCATGCCTTTCTATACGAAGGCATAGAAACCTTATTATTTTGAATTACTTTTTCAAAAATAAAATCATATTTCTCATCCAATGTCATTTTATATTCCAGAAAGAATTCCAGTTTTCGAATACTCTTTTCATCTATACAATCCGCCCATTGATTGATCTTTTCGAAAGAAAAATCCTCATGAATCACTTTATCATTCACAATTGAATGAATGCCATCAATTGTATAGTACATACCTGAAATAGATGGATTCAACGATTTAAATCTTTGATTGGTTAGACTGAAATTTTCTAATTTTATATCCATAATATTTTCATCTATATTCATTGGAATAATGACTAAACACTTTAATTTCTTTCCAAGTTGTGCACATGCAATCGCTTTATGATGCCCATCCAGTAAAGCACAAATAAATCTTTTTTCATAATAAGCCAAACCCCGAAATTCTTCTTTCTGTTTTATTTTTTGTTTGTAGTATTCCACTCTATTATCATCAATATTATTACTTGATTGAGTTGGATAAAGAAAAGCCGGAAATCCAAAGGTTTCATATTCATCAAAGAACATGTCACAAGAAGCATCGCAAGATGTCAATGCATTGGAAACATTATAAAAGAAACAAGAACCATCCGTTGGTGCCAATTCTACATCCGCAAGAACATAATGCCCATCGCTTAATAGTTTTAGAAAAGGATGTAAAGATAAAAAAGCATCTGTAAGATTTGTATAGTTTTGATTCAAACTATAACGAATATCTTCTAATTCTTTATTTTTTACTTTTTCAATTCCATAACCCGTTTTCAATAAACCATAACACGTTGGACATTCTGAATAATATCCCTGAATAATGGGTATATCATTCAATAAAAGCTGTCTATAATATTTTCCATTTCTTATTGGTGTACAAACATGTTTTAATGTAGACAATCCATTTCTAACTTCAAAAGCCATAGCCTCTTTACACCAGAATCAATCCTTTATATCAGGTTTATCTAATTCAATAATTTTACAATAATCTTTCATATCTATATTTCACTTATATAATTCCTTAATTCTTTTTCTAAACGAACATAAGACTTTACATTTTTATGTTCCAGACAAATTTGAATGCCTTGTTCTAAATAAGAAATGGCTTCCTGATCATATCCACATTCATACAATAAATTAGCAGACGGAATATACAATTCCTCTATTTTTTCTAAATCCGTCATATATATTTGTTCTTTAATGATTTCTGCTTGTTTAATACACTCTATAGTATGCTCTACATCATTTTGTGTATATACAAAATACCAGGCACAAACCAAATAAAATTCAAAACAAACATCTGCATCTGTATTTTTCTGCATCCATTGATAAACCTGTTTGATATTTTTTTCAATTTTATTTTGTGAAGAAATTCCACTTCGAATTAAAATTGTTGTCTTAGCCAATAAATTTTTAATATATAAATGATTCATTTTATATTTAGAATAATATAAAGTCTTATCAATGGAATCTAATAAACGATTTCTTAAATCCATTTCATTTACTTCTTCACTATCATAATTTCCATTTAATAAATCATCAAAATAATAACTCAACAAATCATAATAATGAGCCGATACAATAAAACGATGACTTTTTTTCATTAATTCTTTTGCTTGTTTTAATAAATTTTCAACAACATTTATTTGATGATGATCTAAATGAACTAAAATTGCTGCTTTATAAACTTTCATTAAAGACACTGGATTTTTTTCTTTTTTCAAAAATAAAGAATAATGATTTAAAAAAAATTCTTCATCAAATCTTACACCATTCAATAAAGTCACATACAACAATTCCAAATAAATCGAACAATTTTGAATCACTGGTTCCTTTTTACATTGACAAAGAATATCTATTGAATATGTAATATATTTTTTTAAATGCATCCATCTATTTTGATTCAAAACATGTAATTCATTGTGGATTTGAAAATAAAAATAAGACAAAAATATTTTAGCTACATATAAAGATTCTTCATCCCATTTCCAGTGATGAATACTTTGCGCAATGACTCTATGTAAAGAAACCACATCTTTTTCACACATCAGCCAGCCTTCTTGTATACATTCGTTGATTTCATCGAATGTTTCTAATTTCAAAGTTTTTTGAAACAAATGAATATCCATTCCATTTTTTAAAAGAGAAGCCACTTTCAAAATGGATTTCTTTTGTTTTGACAATTGTCTATTTGAAAATAAAGCACCAATTATATCTTGAATAGAACCCCTTTGACTATCTATTTTTTCCTTTGCGATATACGTAAACCCATTTTTTAAAGCCAGACAAGAAGCTTCTTTTAATGTAATATGACTGTTATAAATTTGTTTGGCAATTAATTCTAAAACCAATGTATGATTTTGTATACATTGACAAATATTAAAAAAATCATATATTTCATTTTCTTTTAAAGAACGATGTAAATGAAATTCAAATAATGGCTGAAGACATTGTTTTTCTAATTCATGAACTGTATAAACAACGCCTTCTTCACAATTTAAATAACGAGAAATAAAAATAATTTTTAAATTCAGATTCAAAAGCTTATATACATCTTCATTAAAATTTCCATCAAAATGATCAATCACTAAAATAGAATTGGTGTCTTCTACTAAATACTGAATCATTTCTATTTTCTGATCAAAATAACGATCTTTCTGATTTTCTTCTTGATGCAGTGTATTAATTCGAATATTGAAATCATCACAAATGGTTGAAACAATATCTTCTTTATAGGAAACATATAAAATCATATCAAATTGATTTTTATATCTTACTAAATATTCTTTGATCAAGGCACTCTTTCCTATGCCTCCCATACCTGTTATAAAAATACATTTTTCTTTTTTTAATAATTCGTTTATGTCATTGAATTCTTTTTCTCGTCCAAAAAAATACGGAATTGAATAAATAGAAGTTGAATAAATTCTAGGTTCTTTTTCATCTGCCAATCTTTCCAGTGTTTCTAAAGCCTGAATGGTTTCTTCCATATTGGAAAAACGATCTTTATAATAGACAGCTAAGGTTTTATGAAAAAAATTTTGTAGATGTCTAAACAATGTGTCATCACAATGTTTAATATTATATTTTATTTTTGAAAAATCATAACAAGCATCGATTTCACAATCCGGTGCACAAGGTGTTTTTTCAAATAATAAATAAAACAAAAGAGACCCTATTCCATAGACATCACTTTGAAATCCAATTCTTTTTATATTACATGTTTTAACTTCAATGCTAGAAAACCCTTCTGTATATGAAAGCTTATAATTGGAATGAAAATTTTTTATAGAAATCAAAGAATCAAAATCAAATAATTGAATTTGTTTTTGAATTCCATCAATCACTAATATATTTTCTGGTTTACAATCCAAATATAAATATCCTTGTTGATGAATTTTTCCAAGAACATAGGCCACTTGTTTCGTCAAATATATACATTCTTTTAATGACTCTGGACAATATGTATCCAGTGTCTCATTTGAAGAATAAGAAGACAAAATATATATGGTTCCATTACTTTCATATACATCTAATTGATTAACCATAGATGCATAATTTCCATTTGAATAATACAAGTCATTACTTCTTGAAAAATCTAAACAAAATTCTTTTTTTCTATTAGAAAATAATTCCTGATTGTCAGGAATTAAATTAAGATTTGAGTCACGAATTATTTTCATATTATAGGGATAAAATTCTTTGACTCGATAATACGTAATATCTTTTGTATTTGTGTATCGATACACTTGATAGACGATACAAGAAGCTCCTCTTCCAATTTCCGAATCAATCGTACAAACAAATAATTCGTTATTATTAAATAATTGTAACTGGGTACCCGATTCTAAAGCCACTCTATGATCCATATAACCACCTCAAATCAAAGTATAATGGAATCCTTTCTATTTCTGGTTTTATTTCTTCATCTCAAATACTTTGGACATATAATATCGAAAAACATATAAAGGATCTTCTCCTTCATTCATAGCCCATAAAAAAATCCAGTCATAAGGATTGGCTGCATACAATTCTGGATAACCTGCATCGAGTAATCGATTATTAATGGTATCAATGCCTCTATGTAAATCATGTTTAGAATAACCTTGTGTCATTCCTTTGTGTTTGATATAAATTTTGACCCAATATACATAAAAACTCAAAAATATCAGCATTTTACGAAACAATTCATGATTTGCTAATTCGCCACGTATAATTTTATCAATATTCATACGAGATGGAAAACAAGTACTGGCATTTAAAGGCAATAAAACATTTTCTAAAAAAACAGGCATTAAAGAGCGATCATGATTTAAATTATAACATTTTTCCATGCCATTGGATAAACCCAAAATTTGACAATAAATTGTCCATGTTGATGCATCTTCAATAGCCACTACAAAATCTTCTTCAAAAAATTCATCTTTTTTAGATTGACTTTTATTAAAACTATTTTGAATCAAAATACCTTCTTGAACAGCTAAACCATTTGGCTTGGAAATTTCATACCATAATTCTTGTATATATTGAATAACAGTGGCATTGTTGTATTCAAAATCATGTATATGAAGAAGTATATAATCAATGAGTTCTTGTTCACTTTGCATTTGATAAATACAATTTTGAATAGATTTTGTATATAACACATTTCGATTGGGAATGAATTTTCCTTTTTTGGGAATCTGAATTTGTTCCTTTATTCGCTGAGCATCCAAATAAGACAATTCATTTTTCATACAAAAATAATAAATTGCTTCTTCTATAGTATGAAGATCAAAACTTCGTTCATGAATTATTTTTTTAAAAAATTCATTTGTTCCTTCTATTCCTAATTCAAAAACAAAACAAATCTGAAAAGACGTTTTACGAGAAGGCAAAGCTTTATTTTCAAACCAGTCTTTTATTCCCCTGGAAACCTGTAATTCATTCTTTTTAAATTTATCTTTAATAAAAGATACTTTATTTAAAGTATCATCCACATCTCCCTGATATCCTTTTTCAACAAGAAAATAAGTAAAAGACTGACAGAAATCACAAAACAAAGAAACTGTTTCCAATAATATTTTTTGATCTATATCATCATTTTCATCCGATATTTTATATTTAATACGATTTTCAAGAATTTTTGTATACGATATCATGTCAATACTCCTAATCTTTTTTATTCAAATACAAACTGTGAAAAATCAAATAAATCACCTAACGTATTTTTATGAATTGTTTGCAGCTCAATCACATTTCCAAATATTTTTAAACAAGCTTCTTCATTTCGAATCAAAGACACTAAATGGGCTGTATTTAGCGCATCATCCAAAGCATCATGCCAATGTCCCATTGGTTGTATGCCAGCAAAATCCAAAGCATCTTTCAAAGAACAACGATGATCTATAAATAATTTATGACTGAATTCTTGTTGAAAGTCAAACCAGTTATCCAATACATAGTCACCAAATTCATCAAATTCATAATCCTTTGCCTGTGCTTCCAATAAGATTTGCATTAAATCATTTTCACTCCAAGCCAGGATTTCTAAATCATCTTCTAAAGAATACAACCATGAAAAAAAAGAATCCATTACCTGAAAAAATACAGGTGCTTTATTTACCATAAAATATGAAATTCCAGTTAAATTTTCATAAAAGTTTTCCATTTTAGTATTAAATTGTGGTTTAACATAAGAAGAAAATTGATCTGCAATCTCATAATTTTCATCTAAAAGCACAACCCCAATTTGTATTATTTCCATTTTACATTTTTCTTGAAACTTATTTGAAGTTCCATTCATTTCTAAATCAATCACAATATGTTTCATACTAAAATTAAACAATATCAATTGACATTATTTATGTCATAAATAAAAAAAACAATTATAGATTATTATATTTTCCTATAAAAATTATTTAAGCAAAGCTGCAACCTTGTATTAGAACCGATATTTTAAAAAATTATGAAAAAGAAAAAGTGTGGCTCATTTAAGTCACACTAAACAATCATTTGATTTTGAAAGCCACTCTTTTACTTGGGATATACTACATTCTACAACTTCTGCGATATCTTTTATATCCATTCCTTTAATTTGTAATTTAAGCACAGTTTTCTCTTTTTCTTCAAGTTTTCCTATAGCTCTACCTTTTGCTTCTCCTTGAGATATACCTTGAGCCATGCCTTCAGCTATCGCTTTATTCCTAAATTGTTCTAAAGCTTCACACATATCACTTTCCTCCATTTCAATTGTCTTGG
>NZ_JBJEEY010000061.1:0-2479 GCF_051873555.1 Floccifex sp.
GTGCTGTAACCCCTCGAATTTGTAAAAACTCAACTATTCGTTACAGCCCCTTTTGTTGAATTGATTTACTTTTTGTTTATATTCAAGAATAATTTCATCATGATTTTTTGCCTGAATAATAAATCCATTTCGAATTAATGTTTTTTCATCTTGATTAGAATATACTAAAACTTTATTTGAAGAAATGGCTTGTTCTTCATAATGATTTGAATCTAAAACAATGCATTCTTTATGTAACGTTGATGCAACTTGTAAAGCAATATCCATTGAAACATCTTTTAAAGCTACATTTGATGTTTCCAATAAAATTTCTCGATAAATGCGATCAATTTGTGCATCATCAATTTCAATGTCTTTAAAATATTCTAAAGCACGCTTTGCCTGACCCACTAACATTTCAAGACCTGTTACAGCTACTTGAATCCCTTTTTCTTTGGCTTGCAGTGTAAATTGTGTATCTTGGGGATTGTAAACACAATCAAAAACAGCTTCACATTGATTAAATCGATCTAAATCCACAGCACTTCCATATACTTTTGGATACATTCCCATTGGTGTAGTATTTATAATGACTTTCACATCAGGATGTTTTTTATAAGCTTCTTCAATGGAAATAACAGAATCTTTTAAAATAATATCGGTTACAATCATTTCACTGGCATCTAAGTCTTTTACAACCGCTTGAATGGCTTGAGAAGCTCCACCATTTCCTAAAACCAGTACTTTTTTTCCTTTTAACGAAACGCCATGTGATTCTACCATATATCGAAATCCATAATAGTCGGTATTATATCCATATAATTTTCCATCTTTGTTGACAATAGTGTTTACGGCTCCAATTTTTAAAGCAGCTTCATCTATTTGTTCTAAATAAGGAATTACACTTTGTTTATAAGGAATTGTAACATTAATGGCTTTAAAGTTTCTTTCTTTCATAAAAGTATCCAAGTCATCTTTGGCAACTTCATGAATGTCATATGTATAGTTATCTAATAATTTTTCTTGTATTAATTTTGAATAAGAATGACCTAAATGTTCTCCAATTAATCCATATTCCATATGTTTTCCTCCTATCGATATTTTCAATTATATGGCAAAATTTTCAAAATTCAATGTAAATAATTTTCAAAAAAGTCTTTTTTGGTAGTAAAAATGGAAAAACTGACTCTTGAAATGACATAGAAAGTCTATGATTTATAATTTAAGTAAGTTTAGGAGGTCGTTCTTATGAAAATTAATATTGTAGGAAAAAACGTATCAGTCACACAGGGAATACAGGATAAAATCAAGAAAAAGTTATCTGGATTGAATAAATATGTGATTATTGATGAAAATGATGTATGCAATGTCTTGATTCGTACATATCCAACAAAACAAAAAATTGAGGTAACAATACCAACTAAGTTTGCAATTTTAAGAGCTGAAGTTGTTGATACAGATTTATATAATGCCATTGATAAAGTAATTGATAAATTAGAAGATCAGATTCGTCGTCAAAAAACTCGTTTAGAAAGAAAACATAGAGATTCCTTAGCTGAAAATTTACTAAATGATGAATTTGACCAGGAAGAAGAAATTGAAGTTAAAACAAAATCCATTGTTCCAACAGAAATGGATTTAGAAGAAGCCATTATGAAGATGGAATTATTAGGACATGATTTCTTTATCTATATTGATGATGAAACAAAGAAAGTCGCTGTTGTCTATAAACGAACAATGGGAGGCTATGGATTAATTGAAACAGAATAAAGCAAGCAGGGAAACCTGCTTTTTATTATCTTGACAAAAAAATAAAAGATGAAATAATGTAAATGAATGTATTATTTATAAAAGGAGATGAATATGAAGAAGAAATTATTAAGCATACTATGTGCCATATGCACAATATGCATGTTGGTACCCATGACAATATCTGCAGAAACAAGTGGAACAACAACTAATGGTTTAAAATATACGATATCTGATGCAGGTGAAGTAACAATAACAGGATATATAGGAACAGATACTGTAGTTAATATTCCAGATACAATTGATGTAAAACCAGTTACAGCGATTGGAAATTATGCTTTTAGCCATTGTGAAATTACAAGTATAACGATTCCAAATAATGTTACATCTATTGGAATGAATGCTTTTATTGAGTGCCAAAACCTTACAAACATAACGATTCCAAATAATGTCACATCTATTGGAATGAATGCTTTTTATCATTGTCATAAGCTTGAAAGCATATTTTTGCGTGATGGATTAGATGTTAATGAAGCAAAAATTCTTTATACGACAAAACAAATTAGATACAGTCTGGATAATGATAAAGTCACAATTACAAGTATTTCAGGAGAAAGTAAAATAGAGTTACCTGAAACAATTTGTGGCTATCCTGTTGTTGCAGTAAATAGTGACTATCAGAGACTTGTTGGTGAACATACACATTATTATACATGGACTGTACAAGATGGAATGTATAGTGGTCAGTGTG
>NZ_JBJEEY010000062.1:0-12216 GCF_051873555.1 Floccifex sp.
AGGTGGCTCAATTTTAAACTGATAAGGTGGCTCAATTTTGGATTGACAAATACAGAATATATGTTATTGATGCGCAAATAGATTTCTTTTGCTATTATCATTATCATAGAGGATAAGACAAATAAATAAGCTTTGCAAACTCAAACTCCCTTTTTCTATACTTGTATTCAAAAGAAATATTCAATAAAGTGGATAATAAAAAAAAGATCACTGAAAAATCAATGATCTGTAAGTTTATAAAGAATTATAGTGTATTATGAATTATCTGTTCTTCATATGCGGGAACAATAAAACTTCACGAATTGTTCTTTGGTCCGTCAACAACATCACAAAGCGATCAATTCCAAGTCCCACTCCACCTGTTGGAGGCATACCGTATTCCAATGCTTCTACATAGTCTACATCGACTTCATTGGCTTCATCGTCTCCTAAATTACGTAGTTCCAATTGTTTTTCAAATCTTTCTCTTTGATCAATTGGATCGTTTAATTCAGAGAAAGCATTAGCGTATTCATGTCCACAAATAAATAATTCATAACGATCCGCAAAACGTGGATCTTGTTTATTTTTCTTGGCTAATGGACTAATGGAAGTTGGATGTCCATATACAAACGTAGGCTGAACAATGGTTTCTTCTACATATTTTTCAAAGAATAAGTTAATGATATGTCCTACTGTATTTTGAATTTTTTCCACTTCAATTCCATGTTCATTCGCAATCTTTACTGCTTCTTCATAACTCATATCTTGCCAGAAATCCACACCACAAGCTTCTTTAATGGCATCTACCATATGAATTCGTTTAAAAGGCGCTTTTAAAGACAATTCCTGTCCTTGATACGTAATTTCAGTTGTTCCTAATACTTCTTTTGAAACAAAATCAAATAAACCTTCAATCAAATCCATCATTCCACCTAAATCTGAATACGCAACATAGGCTTCTACAGTTGTGAATTCTGGATTATGTGTGGCATCCATTCCTTCATTACGGAACAAACGACCAATTTCATATACACCTTCTAAACCACCAACAATTAATCGTTTTAAAGGAAGTTCTGTCGCAATTCTTAAATAGAAAGGCATATCCAATGTATTGTGATGCGTAATAAATGGACGAGCACTGGCTCCTCCTAAAATAGGTTGTAAAACAGGTGTTTCGACTTCAATCAATCCTTGTCCATCTAAATACTTTTGAATGGAACGAATGATTTTTGGTCGAGTGATAGCTAAGTGTTTCGCATCTGGATTCATAATCAAATCCACATAACGACGACGGAAACGTTCTTCTACATCCGTTAATCCATGGTATTTTTCAGGTAATGGACGCAGTGCTTTTGATAAATGTGTATACACTTTGGCACGAACTGATAATTGTCCGTGATCGGTTTTCATGATTGTTCCTTCAATTCCTACAATATCTCCAATATCATTTTTCTTAAAGATTTCATATTGATCGTCTCCGATTTCATCTTTACGAACATAAATCTGGATTTGACCATCTTTATCTTGAATATGCATGAAACCTGCTTTTCCTTGACGGCGCTTGGTCATAATACGACCCGCAATTTTCACACTCACATTCATTTCATGTAATTCTTCTTTTGAATAGGAATCAAATTGTTCAATAATCTTAGCTGAAGTACTCGTTCGATCGTATCTTTGCCCAAAAGGATCAATTCCCATGTCTCTTAATTCTTGCATCTTCTTACGTCGAACTTTTTCTTGTTCCGTTAATTTAATCTCTGCCATTTTTATTCTCCTTTTATCCATAAAAAAAGACATCCATCCATAGGGACGAATGTCGTGTTACCACCCTAATTCATTTTCTAAATCACTCTAGAAAACCTCTGCCACTGTCTATTAACAGTGCTTCCTTTAATGCAGGAATTACATACAGCTCCAAGTTTTTATTCACAAAACCCTTCACGATTCTTTCCACCATCCAGAACCTCTCTTTGCTTCAGGATTAAGCTACTCGTCCTCTTCTTTGCCTTTGCCCTAGTATCGTAAACAATTCTTTTGTTTTTGTCAATATTACTTATGAATTTCTAACAATTTATTCTTCAATTCCGATTCAATACGCGCCAATTCCACTTCCGCTTCTCTACGTTTTTGACGACCCTCATCTTGAATCTTTACAACTTCATCTAAAGTTGAAATTAATTGACTGTTTGTATGTTTTAACGTATCAATATCCACAATTCCTTTTTCACTTTCTCTTGCCACATCAATGGTTGCCTGTTTTAAAGAATCTGCATTTTTTCTTAATAAAGAATTCGTCATTTCATCTACAGCCTGCTGCGCTTTTATAGCTTGTTTTGAATGATTTAAACCAAGAGCAATCACCATTTGAGACTTCCATAAAGGAATCGTATTCACTATAGTTGACTGAATTTTTTCTGTCATTAATGTATCATTGTTTTGAACCAGACGAATTTGTGGACCCATTTGTAAAGCCACATTTCTCGTTAACTCTAAATCATAAATTTTCTTTTCAAAACGCTCACATAATTGAGCTAAATCATTGGCTTTTTGAGAATCCTCTGCCAATCCCGTTTTTTGAGCACGTTGCACTAAAGCCGGTAAATCCTTTTCACGAACTTCTTTTAATTTTTGTTTTCCAGCTAAAATATACATAGTCAATTCTTTATAATTAACCATATTTTTTTCATATAACTGATCCAGTAATTCAATATCTTTCATCAATTGAATTTGATGATCCTCTAAAGAATGCACAATCTTATCTACATTTTTTTCTGCCGATTCATATTTTGCTTTTAATCCCTGTGCCTTATTCGATTGACGCTTAAAGAAACCAGCCAATCCTTTTTCCTGTTCCTCTAAAGCATCAAAACCCTTTAATTCCACAATTAAATCCGACAACATATCTCCTGTTTCACCAAGATCTTTTGTTTTTACACTTTGAAGTGTACTATCAGAAAAAGAAGCAATTTTCTTTTGTGCGGCATTTCCATATTGTAAAACAACATTCGACTGTGTAATATCAATTTGTTTGACAAAATCTTCTACTTGTTTTCTTTCCTCAGCCGTTAAAATATCTTCTTCCTTATATTCAGGAATCGGTGGAACATCTGGTTTAACTTCTTCCACTACAGGTTGTTCATCATTTAATGTCAATACAATTTTATCAGCCATCTTTACTCCTCCTAGAATTTCTTTTCATGAATAAGCCCTTCCTGGGCAATGACTTTTTCTAAAACCGAAGCCTCTGTCATTAAATCAATGGCTTCATCTTCAAATAACGAATCATATAATGATTCAAAAGCTTTTTGAACCGTTTTTAATAATTCTTCAATCTTTCGTTTTGACTGAATAATTTGATCCGTCTCTTTTACGGCTTCCATATCCACATATGAAGTTAATAACTTATCAATAGTTGGTAGATAATACGTAATAAATTTTCGAATATGTTTTACATCACTTGGATCGTTTTTAACTTCTTCTAAAATCTGATTGGAAATATGAATAATATTTCTTACATCCACTCTTACTTCATAATTTTTTATTTTTCGTCTGGCTTTTTCAAATGAATCTAAATAAACATTTCCACTAGCAAGGATATCTTTAACATCCATATCCTCATATTGCACCTCTTCTTCCACTTGAATATAACGATCTCTAAAAATCAATACCTTACTTAAATAGAAAACAGCCAATGAAAAAATTGCTGGCGAAATAAAATGTTCAAAACCATTTCCAATTAATAAAACACCATATAAAACAAGTCCAATAATATAAGGCTTCTTTGAAACTATTTTTTTCTTTTTCTTAATCACATTTGCCATACAACCACCTACTCTAAAACAAAATCAATGCCTCTTAATTCCATTAAATTCTCTGGATTTTCTTTCACAATTCGATTTGCTTGTTGACGAATTGCTTTTTCAACAAGATTACGCGCAAAACGCCCATTTCCAGAACAATCCGTTTTACTAAAATAATTCAATAATATTTCATCACATTCTGGATGTAATATATAGTCTTTACTTTTCACGATGGAATGACAAATTTGAACCAATTGATTGGGGGAATAGTCCTTAAAATGAATTTGATTCGGAAAACGAGAACGAAGACCGGAATTACTATCTAAAAATTCATTCATTTCTTTTTCATATCCTGCTAAAATCACAACCAATGAATCTCGATGATCTTCCATTCCTTTTACCAATGTATCAATGCATTCCAAGCCAAAAGAATCATCTTTTCCTCGATTTAAAGAATATGCTTCATCAATGAATAAAATACCGCCTAATGCCGATTGAATCACTGAATTGGTTAAAGGCGCTGTATGGCCAACATAGCGTCCTATTAAATCTTGTCGAGATACTTCAATCAGTTGTCCACTCGATAAAATACCCATAGCTTGTAAATACTTCGATAAAATACGTGCAATGGTTGTTTTTCCAGTTCCTGGATTTCCTGTAAAAATCATGTGCATAGAAATACTATCGCTTTTTAAACCTTGTTTTTCACGCATCTTTTGTACTTTTAATAAATTTTCTAAAGAATAAATATAATCTTTTACTTCATCAAGTCCAACAATTTCGTTTAATTCCTTTTGAATCGATTCTAAAGAATCATGGCGATGATTTAAAACACCATTTAATATATCTTCTTCTTTTCCTTTGATTTTTAATACCCCATCAAAAATCAATTCAAAACCATCTTCGGCTTGCATTTTGTCCAATGCCTTTGAAATCAAATTTGAAACTTCTATTAAACTATATGCATTTTCTTTTGGATTAAAATGCTGCTGATAAAAATCTTTTACACTTTCATTCAATATACAATGATATTGATTTGAAATTTCTTTCATTTGATCTTCAATCATACAATCAATGGCTTTCTGATTAAATGCCTTGCATTCAATCACATCCTGAAAAGAAGACATCCAATCCAGTCCTAAAATCTCTGTTAATTTTGTTTTAGAAAGAGAAGAAACCAATACAATATATTCCTGTGAAATACATAGACTGGAAATGGCTTGTGAAACAATGGTTGAAGTTGTTTCCTGGAGTTGATTTTTTGATTGAATATATCGCTTCTTTAAAGATAAAGAACCATGAATAAATATTTCTTTGATGGAATTTAATAAAGAAGGATGGATTTTTTCAATATTTTCAAAGGCCAGACACGGATTTGTACTCTTTGTTGTTTGATAAAAATCCTGAATGAAATTTTTTTCATCTTCACTATTTGTATATTGACAACCATCTAACCAGCTTGTATTCAAAAAAGACTGAATCAATGTATGTTTTCCACAACCCTTTGGACCTAAAACCAAAATTATATGTGGCTTTGTGTTTCGTTTCATAATTTTTTTCATTTGTTCCATTGCTTCTTCTTGCGAATAAAGTTTTATGATTTTTTCTTTTTCATCCAGTTGAAAATCTTTTTCTAATTCTTTTTGAAATTGTTGAAGAAACATATCATCTAATGCTCGGTTTTTACTAAAAACACGCTTTTGAAGTTCTTCAATTTCTTCTTGTCTACTCTTTTTCATACTGAATATATTTTATCATATTCATTCTCCTTTTTTTCTTAAAATCTGATAAAATATAAACGGTGATACATATGATAAAAATTATTTGCAGTATTTTAATTGGATATTTACTTGGATCCATTCCCTTTGCTCTTGTGATTGGAAAAGTTTTTTATAATACCGATATCCGTCAAAGTGGATCTGGAAATTTAGGAGGAACCAATGCAGGTCGTGTATTAGGAAAGAAAGCTGGAATAGCAGTCATTGTCTGTGATGTATTAAAAGTTGTATTGGCTGTTGGTCTTTCTTCTTTATTATCTTCCAGTGCATCGATTTTAACTGGAGTTGCTTGTTGCATCGGTCATTGTTATCCTGTATTTGCACATTTTAAAGGCGGAAAAGCAGTGAGTACTTTATTTGGCTTTTTATTAAGTATTTCTATTTTTACGTTTCAAGATGCATGGTATTTTATTGGCCCATTCATTTTATTCTTTATCATGCTCTATTTATTTAAATTCGTATCATTAGCCAGTATTTGTGCTGCTCTATATTCAAGTGTCTTTATCACAAGTGAATTATTCTCTTTAGATGTCAACAACATCATTATTATCATTGCTTCCTGGCTCATGACAATTTTAGTAATTTATCGGCATCGTTCCAATATGGAGCGCATTAAACAAGGAAACGAAAATAAAATTTCCTGGATGTAATTTATTTTTCACTTCTATTTTCTATAATGGAAATAGGAGTTTTTTTTATGAGCAATTATCTATATTATGACTATGCCAAAAGCTGTGTTTGTAAAGTCAAAGAAGATGGTATTGAAAAAAATGAAGCATCCTCGATTCATAGTTATTTAAATCAGAAATGTTTAGAAAAGGGATCGGATATAAATGGTCGCAAACACTCTTTTTCTTATCTAACCAAACAAAAGAAATTCATTCCTGTCTATATTTCTTCTACAGAAATATATTTCCCCATTACTTCTATTTCCAATCCTGAAGTCATTTACATCAATTATTTTGAAATAAAATCCATAGAAACTAAAGAAAAAACATGTATCATCTATTTTAAAGACAATACATGTTTCACTTGTCAAAATCCAAAACGAATTCAATCCATTGTATCTCATATTCAAAGATACCTTCTTATGATCTAATCCATTCCATCTTCAACATTATTTTTTACTAAAACTTCTCTTGGCTTCGAACCATTGCTTGGTCCAATAATCCCATTTTCTTCTAATACATCCATTAAACGAGCCGCTCTTGAATAACCAATTGAAAAACGCCGCTGAATGAAAGAAGTACTGGCTTTTTGAGACTGAATCACAAATGCTTTTACATCATTATATAAAGGATCTGCACATTCGGCATTAACTTCTTGTCCTTGCATCTGTAAATCCTTTAAACCAATCAAAGTATCATCGTAATTTGGTTTAGCTTGGGCCTTGATGGCCTGAGCAATTTTATTAACTTCTTCATCTTTTATAAAGACACCTTGTACTCGAGAAGGCGTTGTTTGACCATTTGGAAGATAAAGCATATCTCCATTTCCCAATAATTTTTCAGCCCCGACTTGATCTAAGATTGTACGAGAATCTACACTACTGCTGACCGCAAAAGCAATTCGCGAAGGAATATTGGCTTTAATAACACCTGTAATAACATCTACACTTGGTCTTTGGGTAGCTACAATCAAATGGATTCCAGCGGCACGAGCTAATTGCGTAATACGTTGAATACTGGCTTCTACTTCTTTGGCTGCCACCAACATCAAATCCGCTAACTCATCAATAATGACCACAATCCATGGAAGAGGTTTTAAAGAGTCTTCAGGATGTTGTTGCAGGTGCATATTATAGGCCTGAATGTTACGAACACCTAGTCGTCCAAATAATTCATAGCGATCGTCCATCATTTTAACGATGACTTTTAAAGCTTTATTAGCTAAATCACCATCGGTAATAACAGGCGCTAATAAATGGGGTACATCATTATAAGGTGTAAATTCCACTTTTTTTGGATCAATTAAAATTAATTTTACTTCATCAGGTCTTGTTCTTAATAATAACGAACAAATTATAGAATTCACACAAACTGATTTCCCGGATCCCGTTGCTCCCGCAATTAATAAATGTGGCATTTTATCCAGTAATCCATAAATATTTTCACCCGATAAATCTTTTCCTAAACAAAACAACAACGATTTATTTTGGAGTGAAGAAGGAATAGACATCATCAAATCCATCATTTGTACAGTTGAAGTTGTTTCATTCGGTATTTCTATGCCCACTGCACTTTTTCCTGGAATCGGTGCTTCAATGCGAATTTCTTTGGCTGCTAATGCCATTTTAATGTCATCTTGAAGATTGGCAATTTTAGAAACACGAACCCCTAATTCGGGTTTGATTTCAAATTTTGTTACACTTGGTCCAATATGAATATCCACTAATTTTGCATTTACACCAAATTGATTTAATATATCAATCAATAAAGTTCCTTGTTTATTGGCATTGGACATATTGGCATCTTTTTTTAATCGACGAGAACAAGGATCTAATACAGAGCGAAGATTCACTAATTTATAATTAGAATAATCATTGGAATAATCCACAACATAATGTACAGGTTCCTCTTTTTGAGTTGGTTCTTCTTTGATTTCAGGATGAACAACTTCAATTTTTTCTTCTTTTTCCATAACTGGATCAGCTTCTATGAATAAAGAAGACTTCTTTTCTTTTTTTTCATCATAATCTAGAAAAATAGATTCCTGTTTTTGTGGTTTCTCTTTTTTGATTCGAACTGGCTTTTCAATTTTTGGCTTTTCTTCGACCAATTTCTTTAAGCCATTAAATCCAATGCAAATGACACCTGCAATATAGCCTACACCAACAATAAAATACGATCCATTGTAGTCTAACAACCCTACAAACAATGCCATTAATAAAGAGCCTAGAACTCCACTTTTTAATGTAATGGTTCCTTTGAATGTATTTACAAAATTAGCCATGGTATAGGTAATGCCATAAGAAGCTGAATTGGGTTTAAATTCTAAAATAGCTAATAATAAAGAGGTTGCTAAAAAAATACACAGTATTCCAATCCAATAACGATTCTCAAATAAAGAACGAATATCTTTCATTAAACTATATCCACTGACAAATATAATGCCAATACATACAGGAATGGCTAAATATCCAAATAAAAAGGATACCAATCGATATAGACTTTTTCCTACTATACCGAATTGGCATATCGCAATAATAGAAAAAACAATGAAACAAACGAAGGTGAGGATATATCCCCAATTCGTTTGTTGTTGTTTTGTATTCTTTTTAGATGAAGATTTCTTTTTCTTGGCCTTTGCCACGAAAACTCACCTCCTAAGTATTAATTTCTAAAATAACTGATAATATCATTGGCTTTTTGCCAATTTTATTAAATAAATATCGAGCCACTTTATCACGAATTTCATTTCGCGTATCTAAGTTATTATATGTTCGATTTTTAACAGCATCTTCAATGGTTTGTTCCATTATCTTAGAAACATCCGAATTTAAATACTCGGCTTCTTTTAAATAAACCAGTCCCCGTGTTTGAACATCCGGTCCATTGATGATTTTCTTTGTTTTACTATCAATTCCAATAGCTAAAATCATAACACCATCTGTGGATAAAATCTCACGATCTTTTAAAACCACACCAGCCATGTCCCAGCCTTCTTTTCCGTCAATCAGATTTTCATGTAAATCCATTTCCATAGAACAAGAACGAAGTTTTTTATTTTCAAATGTTGCCACTTGACCGTTGTCTAAAATAACAATTTCACTTGGCGAATAATCCATTTCCAATGCCACATTGGCATTCATAACCAATTTACGATATTCTCCTTTGACTGGTAAATAATATTTAGGACGAGTCGCAAAAATCATCATCTTTAAGTCTTCCTGACTTGGATGCATACTTCTTGTTTGAGAATCCAGCATGATGACTTCGCCACCTTCTTTATAAATATCATTTTCCATTTGTTTAAATTCACGTTCTACGCCTGGTAAAACCGGTGTCGTTAGTACTATGACATCTTCTGGAGTAAAATCAATATCATCAACTTCGTTATTACAGATATTACTCAACAAACTCATTAAAGATTTTCCCGTTCCACCAATCAAAACCACAACATTCGATAAATCCGTCTGGTTAGAATTGGCTATAATGGATTTTGGAATGGTATATCCAATATCTTTTAAATCTTCAACCAATTGACGAAGTTCTTCTGTATATAATAAAATTTTTCGATTGAAACTAATACATGTATCGATTAACTCCTGTACACGGAAAATACTTTGTGTATAGACACTCACAAAGATTCGTTTATTTTCATAGCGTTCCAGTATATTGGCAAAATGAGGGGCAATGCGATGATCAGGTGCTGTATGACCCGATCGATCCGCCCCTTTTGAATCTTGCATCAAAACCAAAACGCCTTCATTTCTAAATTGTGCCGGTGTTGTAAAATCACCTCGATATGCATCACTTAGAGCTGTATAGTCTTCAATGAATTCACCCGAATACACAATGAATCCCTGGCTTGTTGAAATCGCAATTCCAAAGGCTTCAGGAACAGAATGCGTAATCGGAAAGAATATAACTTTATGTTTTCCAATTCGTTTTTGATCATGTCGCTTGACTTCATGAATTTGTACGTTTTTAATTTTTTCTTTCGATAACAAACGTCGTATGCATTTTGCTGTCAATGGCGAAGAATAAATATCGGCTTTAATATTTTTTAATAAATAAGGCAAAGCTCCCATAACATCGTCATGAGCATGAGTAATGATTATCCCGGCAATTTTGTCTTTATTTTCAATTAAATACGTAAAATCCGGTACAATATATTCAATTCCTAGTGATTCTTTTTCATCTGGAAACTTGATTCCTGCTTCAATAATATAAATCTGATTTCCAATTTCAATGCAATACATGTTTTTTCCATCTTCATCCAATCCCCCTAAAGAGAAAATTCGAATTTTTTCATGTATCGCTGCTACATTTGGCATACATTCACCTCTTTTCTATTTCTCAATGGCATGTCCATCTAAAGAAAATGTCTTGGCATCGTCAATATATACTTCCACAAAATCCCCTGGCTGAATATGATTTCCTGTAAAATTTACCAGTTTATTTGTTTCTGTATATCCTGAAAAAACCATTTGATTTTTCTTACTAAATCCATCCACTAAAACCGTTACTGTTTTTCCAATATAGGCTTTATTTTTTTCTAGAGCATATCCATTCCATGTTTTATTCAATAAAGCTAAACGAGCTTTTTTTGTTTCCAATGAAATTGAATCTTCCATTCTTGAAGCAGGTGTACCTGGACGAGGTGAGAAAATGAAAGTAAAAGCATTATCAAATTTACAATAATTCACAACATCCAATGTATGCTGGAATTGTTCATCACTTTCATTTGGAAATCCTACAATAATATCGGTACTGACTGCTACATTGGGAATGCGTTCGATAATTTTATTATACAATGAAATATATTCTTCCTGACTATATCGACGTCCCATTAATTTTAATATTTTACTGTCACCGGATTGTAAAGGAAGATGAATAAATGGCATGATATTTTCGTATTTACCAATCACATCCAGCATTTCATCACTGAAATCCCATGGATGGCTTGTTGTAAATCGAATACGTGGTACACCAATTTGTGCTACTTTTTCAAGTAATGTCGCAAAATCATATTGATCATCAATATCTTTTCCATACGCATTAACGTTTTGTCCCAATAATGTTATTTCTTTATATCCTTGTTCCTTTAATTCTCTAACCTCAGCTAAGATTTCATCCATATAACGAGATCTTTGTTTTCCACGCGTATATGGCACAATACAATATGTACAGAACTTATCACATCCATACATTATATTAACCCATGCTTTATGTTTTCCAAAGCGATGTACTGGTAAATTTTCATAAACTTCGCCTTCACGAGAGTAAATACGAACCACACGTTGTTTTTCATACATGACGGAATATAGCATGCTTGGAAGTTCTTGCAGGTTATGCGTTCCAAACAATAAACGAACTTGTGGATATTTTTCCAATAAACGATCCACAAAACCTTCTTCTTGTGCCATGCAGCCACATACACCAATAACTAAATCCGGGTTTTGTCGATATAAGCGTTTAAAATTTCCGATTTCTCCTAAAACTTTTTCCATCGCATTTTCACGAATAGCACAAGTATTAATCAAAATCACATCCGCTTTTTCAACATCTTCAACTTTTGAAAATCCTAAGGAATCCATGATACCAGCTAGTGTTTCAGAATCTCTTTCATTGGCCTGGCAACCATAAGTTGAAATAAAATACGAATGATTGATTCCTATAAAACGTGCATTTTCCGGAATGATATAGGAATTAATTCGTTCTGTTTCTTTTTTTGTTCGTTTTTGTGCTTCTTTTAAATTTGGCAAGATCCAACCTGCTTTTTGTTTCATGACTACCTCCAAAAAAAAGCCAAGCTTAAAGCTTGGCATCTATTTTTATATTATTGAGTAATTGCGCTTACTGGACAAGTTCCAACACATGAACCACAATCGATGCAAGTATCTCCATCACATACAGAGAATCCTTCGTCATCAAGTGATAATGCACCAACTGGACATCCACCTACACAAGCACCACAACCGATGCAAG
>NZ_JBJEEY010000063.1:0-52991 GCF_051873555.1 Floccifex sp.
ACGTACGGTGCAATGAGAGGGGCGAAGATTAATTTCTTCCCTCTACTCTATTTTTTAAAAAATGTGATTTATTATGTTAAAAAGAGAAATTGATATATTTTTACAAGAATGGAAACAAAGAAATCATAAGCCATTAATTATAAAAGGTGCTCATCAAATGGAAAACAACGAGTATTTGATAGTTTTCTCAATCATATCAAAGTTTTATTGAAATCAACATTTTCAATGGATTTTTATGATACTCTAATTCTTTTCGATGAAATTCATGAACGCAGTATTAAAAAATCCATCCATTCCCATACAATACGGCATAAAATTAACACATAATAATATTGGATTTGATGGATCAAAATTTACGATTCCTCATTTTTTGACATTTCTAATAAAACGATTTTTTGATGAATACGAAGGTATTCCATGGTAAACCAGACAATCATCGATACAATTGTTGACATTAATCCCAATTGAAATCCAGGGGCATGGTATTCAATATGAATATCATGTTCTCCTTTTTTTAGTGGAAACCCTAAAAAAGCTGTATTGACTTTTTCATAGGCAATTTTCTGACCATCTACATAGACTTCAAAAGAATCATCATATGGAATAGAAGTAATCAAATACTGGTTTTGATGTATATTGATATGACCATCCATTTTGTTGCCTTGAATTGTGTTCCACTGAAGTTTCTGATCCACAACATCAGTTTGCAGATAAGAAGCCGGACAAATCCATCCTTGTATGTCTTGAAGAGAATAATCTCCTTTTCCGTATTTGATTTTGATATTAGATGTATCTTCTTTTGAAGAAAAAACAAAAGTAAATATATCATTTTCATTGTAATAAATATGAGAAGAAGCCGACAATTTATTTTTTATATCTTCAATCCAAATTGAAACATCTTCATCTTTATGATTTTTTACTAAAAACTGAATCATAATTAAATCCCCTTTTTTCGCTTGAAACCCATCTAAAATCTCTTCTTGATCCACTTTAGATTGAATACTTTTAGATTCTGGCAAATTCATTTTCTGTAAATCAAAAGAAGGCATAAAAGATGAATCTGTGTTTTGTATAACACTGCCTTGTAGAAAAGAAAGCTGATTATACGGAAACGATAAAGAATCATATACTTTCTTTGAAATCACTTGTTTAGTGGTATAAGCCATTGGAAATACATTCTCATTCTTTGTTTGTCCAATATATTTTGTTGACATCAACATTTGATAAATTGGATTTTTTGAACATGGCTGCATAAAACGATTTCGATATGGTTGTTCCGTTTGAAATGTATAACGCTGAAACGCATAAAAATCTGAATTATAGGAAGAAGAATAAATCGAAGATCGATATTGATTTAAATGATCAATTCGATTAATGGTTTCTTTTTCATATGTATTGGTTTCCATTCGATATGGATACGAACTTATATTGGATTTAGAAATCATGTTTTTATATTCTGTATAAGACAAAGGATCTTGTATAAAACTATTGCATATACATAAACATAAAATGGATACACAAAGTCCAATTGTTTTCTTTTTATGACACAACAAAAATAACAGGGCTTCTATGCCATATAGAATAGAATGAGAATAAAAAGCATTTAATAGTAAAACAAGAATCCAGGGTATCCATAGAAAAGAATGGGTTTTCTTTTCTTCACTACAATAAGAAGCTACTAAAAAATACAACAAAGGAAGAAAAGGAATCCAGACTTTATTTCGAATATAGAGTCCTCCATTTAATATATAAGAAAACAAAGGAATACAAAATAAAATTATACAAATCCATACTAGAATTCGTTCTTCTTTTTTTTCAAAACAAAGAATTGAAAATAAAATCCCGAAAGTGAAAGAAGTGGTTCCCAATCCATAGGGATCATATAAAAAACGAATGAAATTCAAATTTGGAATCAATAATTCTTTTAAAGATAACCAGGCATGTTGATTTCTTCCTGAGAATAAAACAAAAAATGTTGGAATCAATAAAATGCCACTTAAACCAATCGCAATACAAATCGGCATTAAAAAACGAAATCCATCTTTTAGAAATTGTTTAAAATGAAAAACAGGATGCATTTGTAGATAACGAAAAAATCCATATAAAATTAAGACAAGAATGCCACTGACACTAAAATAAAAACTCGTTAAAATCATTAGCCAGACACTTAAAACAAATAAAAAAATAGAATGTTGATTAAAAAATCGATCAATGCCTATAAAAGCTAAAATCAAAAAAGGCATGTAATTCACAAAAGAAATTTGATGATAGGAATGATAGATCATAGGGGCTGAACATACAAACATCAAAGAAACAAGAAAAGAAATGGGTTTTGAAATTTGTCTTGAAATCAGCCATGTATAAAATAATAAAGTAGAGGCAATCAAACATAAAATCATTACAATCATGATATAGGTTCCCATATCAATAAATGGAAAACAATACGACAATACAATAAATGGATTATAGAGTCCATAATAAGAGAAGTGATAAATATTTTGCCCATTTCCAATATGAGGGGCATATTACATGAATAATTGATGCGAATCATAAAACAATTGACGAAAATAATCTGGAAACACAATGTGTTGATTGATCCAATCTAAATTTGAGCCAAAAACACCGTCTTTTAAACAAAACCATACGCAAAACAATAAAACAAGAATCGTTAAAAATAGATAGGGAAGATATTTCTTTGTTTTACTCATGATCTTCACTTCTTTCTTTCACAATATAAATAGGGCGATGCTTGATTTCAATATACATTTTTGACAAGTAGTAGCCTAAAATACCAATGCATAAAAGTTGAAGCGCATTGAATAAAAAGAATAAAGAAAGCGAAAAACTATAAAAGATACAGACAACAAAGACCAAAAAAAGAAGTCCACATAAAATAAAAGATAGAAAAAGAGGTTGTACAGAAAAAGAAGAAATGCCTTCCAGGGAATAGAAAAACAATTGTTTTAATGACCATTTGGTTTGTCCACCACTTCTTTGTACATTTTCAAATTCAATCCAGTATGTTTTAAATCCCACCCATTCAAATAAACCTTTTGAAAAACGATTTCTTTCACTCATCATTAAAATCGCATCGACCATAGCTCTTTTCATTAAACGAAAGTCACGAGCACCATTGACGATTTGAACACTGGAAATTTTATTAATGACTCTATAAAAATTACGCGATAAAAATGAACGAATGAAAGTTTCACCAGTTCTTGTACACCGCTTAGTTGCGACATTATCAATATTTTCTGTTTTTAGAATTTGTAACATATCAACTAATAAAACAGGAGGATCTTGTAAATCGACATCCATAATCGCAACATAATCACCTTTTACATACTGTAAACCCGCATAAATAGCTGCTTCTTTTCCGAAATTTCTGGAAAAAGATAAATAATGATAGCGATTATCTTTTTGATGAAAAGTTTTCATGTAATTTAAAGTATTGTCATTGGAACCATCATCAATGAATACAATTTCAAATTGATAATTTTGTAGTTTGTTCATTACTTTATTCATTTCATCAAAAAAAATAGAAATCGTTTCTTGTTCATTGAAACAAGGAACAATAATACTTATTGTTTCCATATAGCCTCCTTATTTAAAACATAATTCAAAAGTATCACAAGAATTTGACACAATCCTTTTGAAAGAAAATCTGTCAAATGAAATCCATGGATGAATATATACATACAAACAATTTCAACAATCATACAGAAAAGGCGTAAACCAAGGAACATTAGAAATTGATGGCAATGGATTTCTTTTTGTTGAAAAACATAAAAATGATTCGCAAAAAAGGAAAAAACAATGGCACAGGAAATAGAAATAAAATTAGATAATAATAAATTTAATTGACATTGTCTTAAAAAAAGAAACAAAAAGAAATTAATTCCTGTTGTACAAAGTCCACAGATTCCATATCGAATGAGTTCAAATATCATATTGGTCACCATGGATACTCTAACAAATCAACATGAAGAAAAAGATAAAGCATTTCTGAAGAATTCTTAAGAAATCTAAAAAAGATACTATATTTTGATACAATAAAAATATGAAAATATTAGTTGTAGATGATCAAAAAGAAGTATTAGATATCCTTCAGATTTTATTAACGGCAGAAGGCTATGAAGTTATTTTGGCAAAGAATGGAAAAGAAGCATTGGAAAATTTAAAGAAAATGGAATTGGATTTGATTCTTTTAGATGTTATGATGCCACAAATCAATGGCTATCAAACATGTTTAGAAATACGTAAAATCAGTAATGTTCCGATATTATTTCTAAGTGCTAAATCTCAGGACAGTGATAAAACACTTGGATATTCTTATGGAGCAGATGATTATTTATCAAAGCCATTTTCTTATAATGAATTATTAAATCGTGTAAAAGCCTTGATTCGTCGTTATCACGTATATCAGGGAAAAAATAAAAAGACTTCTCATTTGAAATATCGAAACTTTTGTTTTGATGAACAAAATGAAATTGTTTATAAAAACGAAGAAAGACTGGAATTAACAGAAACAGAATATCAATTGTTTCTTTTATTTGTGAAACACCAAGGACAAATTTTCTCAGCCCAGCATTTGTATCAAACAATTTGGCAAGAAAACTATTATTATGGAGCGAATAATACAGTTATGGTCCATATTCGAAATTTACGAAAAAAGATTGAAGATGATGTAAATCACCCCATGATTATCAAGACCGTATGGGGAAAGGGGTATAAATGCGATGCATAAAATAAAGAATCAATTTTTTCTGGTAATCTTGATTACGGGTATAGTAAGCTATTGTTTGTTTCAGTTTTTATGGTTGAATAAATTCAATGTCTATGATGGATTGAATCCTTATTTTCATTTTTTACCGATTTATGGAGATGAAAATTTATCCAATACATTGGTACAACAAGCTAAAAATTATACTCTTCCAGAGTCCATACAAGATCAAGAAGCTATTAAAAATTTAGAGACTTTAATGAATCAAACAGATAAATATACGAGTATGATAGTTTATGGAAGCAATGGAGAATATCTTGCGGGAAAATATGCCCAAATCATTGATGATTCATTTTTTGATATGGCTTTTTTATTTGGATATCGATTAACAGATGGATTAATCGAGCGTTATCAAAGCTTTTCATTGGAATTTAAAAATGGAAGTGGATTTGTACAATTGATTTTTTATCATAGTATGTATTTTATCTTGATTTATGCCATTGTTTGTTTATTGATTTCATGCAGCTTTTTTATATTTGTCGTCTTATTTTTTCTTTCTAAAAAAGTAAAACGAATCATAAAAATAAAGGAAAGCATTCTTCAAATGGCTTCGGGGAATTTAGATTCACCGGTTCCTGTTTTTTATTTAGATGAAATTGGAATTATGTCTTATCAATTGGAACAACTTCGAATAACTTTAAAAGATACTTTTAAACAAGAAAAAGTAAATCAAGATCAAATGGCGTCTTTGTTTCATGACTTAAAAACACCATTGACTATTTTGAATGGATATTTAGAAATCTTAAAAAGAAATCCATCAAGGACAGAATATATTGATTGTTGTATGCAAAAATCAAATGAAATTAATGAATTAAGCAATCGCATTTTAGAAAAAAAAGAAGATATTCATATGGAATGGGTAACAAGTAAATTTATATGGAATGAAATCAAAGAACATATAGACTATATTTCATTAGCTGGATTTCAAGTTGAAACAAATCAAGAAGAATTTGAAAAAGTATATTTGGATATTGATAGTTATAAACGAATTCTGAATAATATTTTTTCTAATATTTTAAAATATGCAGACAAACAAGAAAAAGTCATTGTGGAGTGTCGATATTCAAAACTTGTTTTTAGAAATTATATTCAACCAGGTTTTATGGAAATGGAAAGCCATCGCATTGGTTTGAAATCAGTAGAAACAAAAATGAAGCAAATGAATGGAGAATTGATTTTGGAATCGAATGAAAATGAATTTTGTGTGATGCTTATTTTTCATAGGTAACACCTTTATTTTAAGGTTTCTTATGTTAAAATAGGTACGATAAGATAAAGGAGAAACAAAAATGAAAGTTCTTGTGATTGGTACAGGAGGAAGAGAGCATGCTTTAGCTTTAGCTGCTTCTAAATCTTCTTTAGTTGAAAAAGTATATTGTGCCCCAGGAAATCCTGGAATGGCTTTAATTGGTGAATGTGTTAATGTTTCTGGAAGTGACATAGATGGATTGGTATCATTTGCCAAAGAAAAAGAAATAGATTTAACCATTGTAGGACCAGAAGCTACATTGTCTTTAGGCGTTGTTGATGCTTTTTTGGAAGCTGGATTGAAAATTTTTGGACCAACAAAAGCTGCCACACAAGTGGAATCGAGTAAAGATTTTGCGAAAAATATTATGAAAAAATACAATATTCCAACTGCTTCTTATCAAACGTTTGATAACTATGAAAAAGCAGTGGAATATGTCAAAGAACAAGGAGCGCCTATTGTTATAAAAGAAGACGGCTTAAAAGCTGGAAAAGGGGTAACAGTAGCAAGCAATATTGGACAAGCCATTGAAGCATTGGATATTGCCTTTGAAATA
The DNA here is from genome assembly GCF_051873555.1 of Floccifex sp. Taxonomy (GTDB): domain Bacteria; phylum Bacillota_I; class Bacilli_A; order Erysipelotrichales; family Erysipelotrichaceae; genus Floccifex. Next base: position 6,589 of record NZ_JBJEEY010000063.1, read on the forward strand.
CCAGGAAATAAAGTAGTCATTGAAGAATGTTTAGTGGGATTTGAATTTTCATTAATTTGTTTAGTACACAATGACTTGGTTATTCCATTGGAAGTGGCACAAGACCATAAATGTGTAAATGACGGTGATACAGGACCGAATACAGGTGGAATGGGATCGTATTCTCCAGTTAAGAAGATTACACCAGAAATCATTGAAGAAGCTAAGAATTCTATTATGATTCCTATGGCAAAAGCCATGGTAGAAGAAGGCGTGCCTTTCACAGGATTCTTATATGGTGGTTTGATGTTGTGTCAAGATGGCATTAAAACCATTGAATTTAATGCCCGGTTTGGAGACCCTGAAGCGGAAGTCATTTTATGTCGATTGGAAAGTGATTTTGTACAAGCTGTTTTAGATGTTATGGAAGGAAAAGAAACACAATTAAAATGGTCAAACAAAGTCAGCCATGGAGTTGTTCTGGCTTCTACAAATTATCCAGCAAGTTCTACAAAAGGTTCTTTGATTACTGGCTTGGAAGACAGTGATGCTTTGATTTATCATATGGGAACAAAAAATACGGAAAATGGACTTGTCACAAATGGGGGTCGTGTATTGATGGTTGTGACAATGGAAGATACATTGGAACAGGCTTTTGAGCATACATATAAAGAAGTTAATAAAATTCAATGCAAAGATTTATTTTATAGACACGATATTGGAAAGAAGGACATGTAGATGGAAAAATTAGAATTTGAATGTTATACGTTATCTCCATTGGATGGACGTTATGGATTTATCAAAGATGAATTAAAAGAATATTTTAGTGAATATGGATTGGTTAAATATCGTGTTTATGTCGAAATTCAGTGGTTAAAGTTTTTAATCGAAAATATTGAATGCGATGTTTTCAATCAATTTCATAAAGAAGACATGGAAAAAATTGAATCTATTTCAAAAAACTTTAATTATGATTCCTTTAAACAAATTAAAGAAATTGAACAAACAACGCGTCATGATGTAAAAGCCGTGGAATATTTCATTGATTCACAATTAAGAAATATGAATCTTGATTTCCTTCAAAGTTTTGTACACATTGGATGTACTTCAGAAGACATCAACAATACATCTTATGCGTCTATGATTCGAGATGGATTACATAATGTATGGTTGAAAAAAGCCCATGAAATGGCAGATATCATTGATGAATTGGCAACTAAATATCAAAATGTTGCGATGTTAGCACATACCCATGGACAACCAGCTACGCCAACGACTATTGGAAAAGAATTTAAAGTTTATGCGTATCGTTTAAATGAAAGTATTCGAAACATTGAAGCCATTCAAATTAAAGCCAAATTCAATGGAGCAACAGGAAACTACAGTGCCATTTCTACGCCGTTTCCAAATGTAGATTGGCCAGCCACTTGTCAAAGATTTGTGGAAGATTATTTAGGATTAACATTTAATCCATTGACAACACAAATCGAAAGCCATGACTATACGTGTCATATTCTGGATGGAATTCGTCATTTCAATAATGTATTAGCGGATTTAGACGTAGATATGTGGTTATATATTTCAATGGAATATTTTAAACAAATTCCAGTAAAAGGAGAAGTTGGTTCTTCTACAATGCCTCATAAAGTCAATCCAATTCGCTTTGAAAACAGTGAAGCCAATATTGATATGTCCAACAACATTTGTATGGCTCTATCCAATAAATTACCAAAATCTCGTATGCAACGTGATTTAAGTGATTCCAGCTCTCAACGTAACCTGGGATTGGCTTTTGGGTATTCTTTACAAGCCATTAACGAAACAAAAAATGGATTGGCAAAATGTGTGATCAACGAAGAAAAACTGGCTTCGGATTTAAATGAAAAATGGGAAGTATTGGCAGAACCAATTCAAACGATGCTAAGAAAATATGGAATTGCCGATGCCTATGATCAATTAAAAGCATTGACTCGTGGAAAAAATATTTCCAAAGAAGCGATTATTGAATTTGCCAATGGTCTGGAAGTATTAAGTGAAGAAGATCGTAATACATTGGTCAATATGACACCGGCTTCTTATATTGGAGTGGCCAATAAATTAGTGGATATTAAAGTGAAATAGCTTTCATTTTCAAATTTTGATGTTATAATTAGGTTGTTCAAATAGCTGACGGATTAGTGGAGCACCACGTGTTATTTGAATCAATAAAGCCGACCGTCTGGGCGATTCAAAAGAATCGTCCTTTTTTTCTTCAAAAAAAGGACAACAAGGAAAAAGGAGAATAAAATGGCAAAAAGTGATTTAGAAATTGCACAAGAATGTGTGATGGAACCAATTGAAAAAGTGGCTGCAAAAGTAGGAATTCCTGCAGACATGTTAGAGCATTATGGAAAGTATAAAGCAAAATTATCCTTTGATTATTTAAAAGAAATCGAAAACAACAAAATGGGTAAATTGATTTTAGTGACCGCAATCAATCCAACAAAAGCAGGAGAAGGAAAATCAACTACGACTGTCGGATTAGGAGATGCTCTGAATAAATTAGGAAAACGAACAATGATGGCTTTACGTGAACCATCTTTAGGGCCTGTATTTGGATTAAAAGGTGGTGCAACAGGTGGTGGATATGCACAGGTTGTCCCTATGGAAGATATTAACTTACATTTTACAGGCGATATGCATGCTATTACATGTGCCAATAACTTAGTCAGTGCTGTTCTTGATAATCATATTTATCAGGGAAATGAATTAAATATTGATCCAGAAAAAATAACATTTAAACGTTGCTTAGATATGAACGATCGTACTTTACGTGATATTACGATTGGACAGGGTTCCAAAGTCAATGGTGTAGAAAGAAAAGATGGATTTAATATCACAGTGGCTTCTGAAGTAATGGCTTCATTGTGTTTAGCCGATGACTTAATGGACTTGAAAAAACGATTTGGAAATATGTTAGTTGCTTATACATACGATGACAAACCTGTTTATGTTCGTGACTTAAAAGTAGAAGGTGCTTTAGCGATGGTTATGAAAGATGCCATTCTTCCAAATGTAGTCCAAACACTGGAACACAATCCTGTCTTTATTCATGGAGGACCATTTGCGAATATTGCCCATGGATGTAACTCTGTCATTGCGACAAAAGCAGCGCTTCGTTTATCCGATTATACAGTAACAGAAGCTGGTTTTGGTGCGGATTTAGGTGCGGAAAAATTCTTAGACATTAAATGTCGATTTGCGAATTTACAACCAAGTGCCGTTGTCATAGTTGCTACCATTCGTGCTTTGAAACAACACGGTGGCGTTGCCTTTGAAGACTTAAAAGAAGAAAATGTGCAAGCTATGTTAGATGGTTGTCAAAACCTGGCTAAACACATTGATACAGTGCAGCAATTTGGTTTACCTTATGTAGTAGCCATCAATGAATTTGCGACAGATACACCAAAAGAAGTTGAAGCCCTTCAAAATTGGTGTAAAGAAAACAATCATCCAATGTCTTTATCTCAGGTATGGGCAAAAGGTGGTGAAGGTGCTCTTGACTTAGCACAAAAAGTTATGGAAGCATGTGAAAAAGAAAATCATTTCAAGCCTTTATATGATGTGGAACAATCCATTGAAGAAAAAATTGAAATCATTGCCAAGAAAGTATATGGAGCCGATGGCGTAGACTTTACGGATGAAGCCAAAGCTCAATTGGATACTTTTAAACAACAAGGATGGGATAAATTACCAGTTTGTATGGCTAAAACACAAATGTCTTTAACAGACAACGGAAAAATCATGGGACGTCCAACTGGATTTAGAATTACAGTTCGTGAACTTCGTCCATCTTTAGGTGCTGGATTCATTGTGGCTTTAACAGGAAAAGTCTTAACGATGCCTGGTCTTCCAAAAATTCCAAGTGCATTGAATATGGATATCGATGAAAACGGAAAAATTACAGGTTTATTCTAGAAGATAGTGAATTCTATCTTCTTTTCTTCTAAAATAGAAATAGAAAAGAAGGTGTAAATATGGCAAAAAATGCATGTATTATCTATTACAGTCAATCTGGTACAACAGAACATTTAGCTAAACTTATTCAAATTATTACAGGGGCTCATCAAATTGAAATTGAAGCACTGCATCCGTATTCTAAAGACTATGAAAAAATGTTAAAAGAAGTAGCTGATGAAAAAGAAGCAGGTGTGGATCGTGAATATTGTCCAGTGGATTTGGATGTGTCTGAATTTGATGTATTCTTTATTGGAACACCAAACTGGGGTGGAAGCGTTGCTTCTCCTTTGGCCACTTTTTTAAAAGACCATGACTTTAGTGGAAAGAAAATCATTCCTTTCTTAACACATGGAGGAGCCGGAGAACAAGACATTGAAGAAAGCATTGCTGCTTTGTGTCCACAAGCTCAAATGAGTCCATCCTATATTTCTTTTGGAAAAGTAGAACAAGATGAACTGGAGTCTTTACAAGAATGGATTCATACCAATGCACAAGAAATTTTTTAATCTCACACATGTGAGATTTTTTTGTGCTATAATAGAATAGCTTGCAGGAGTGGTGGAACGGCAGACACGCTGTCTTCAGGCGGCAGTGGAGCAATCCGTGTGGGTTCAAATCCCATCTCCTGCACCAATGGAAAGATAGGGTACATTGTACCTTTTTTTTTATGCTTTCGATTGATTATTCAAATTGGTTGAGATATATTTTTAACATGAAATTAAATGAACTAAAAATTGGACAAAGAGGACGCATTTTATCGGTTAAAGGACAAGGATCGTTGCGACAGCATTTATTGGATATGGGATTGATTCCCGGGGCTCGTATCACAATTGTGAAGTATGCACCAATGGGAGATCCAATTGAAATACGAATTCATGGCTATGAATTAACACTTCGATTAGAGGATGCCCAGCAAATTGAAGTGGAATTCATTGATTTAAAAGAAGAACAACGCTTCAAACAAAATCAAACTATATTTCATCCTGGATTAGGAGAAGAAGGAAAGTTTCATAATAAACAAGAAGAACATCCATTAGATGATTCAGAAACATTAACTTATGCCTTGGTTGGAAACCAGAACTGTGGAAAAACAACATTGTTTAATCAATTAACGGGTTCCAATCAACATGTAGGAAATTTTCCGGGTGTGACTGTGGATCGAAAAGATGGACCCATTAAAGGCTATGCCAATACCATTGTAACGGATTTACCAGGTATCTATTCTATGTCTCCTTATAGTTGTGAAGAAATTGTGTCTCGAAATTTTGTCTTACAAGAACATCCAAAAGCCATTATCAACATATTAGATGCGACCAATATTGAAAGAAACCTCTATTTGACAATGCAATTATTAGAAATGGACATTCCGATGGTTGTGGCCTTAAATATGATGGATGAAGTTACTGGAAATGGAGGATCCATTGATATTAATAAAATGGAAACCATGTTAGGGGTTCCTGTTATTCCAATTTCTGCCAGCAAAAATGAAGGCGTAGATGAATTGATTCGACATGCGATCCATATTGCGAAATATCAAGAAAAACCCGTTCGACAAGATTATTGCGACGAAAAAGACCATGATGGAGCGGTTCATCGATGCATCCACGCGGTTTGTCATTTAATTGAAGACCATGCCAAACGAGAAGATATTCCTGTTCGTTTTGCGGCTAGTAAACTCATTGAAGGCGATAATTTAGTTTTAGAAGCCTTGAAACTTGATAAAAACGAAAAAGAAATGCTGGAACATATTATTGTTCAAATGGAAAACGAAAGACAACTGGATCGAAGTGCTGCAATGGCTGATATGCGTTATTCTTTTATCAAAAAAGTAGGATATGCATGTGTAATTAAACCAAAAATTAGTAAAGAACATCTTCGTTCACAAAAAATTGATACCATTTTAACAGGAAAATACACAGGAATTCCATTTTTCATTTTAATAATGGGATTAGTATTCTATTTGACATTTAATGTGATTGGAGCTTTTTTACAGACTTTATTAGAAACAGGAATTGAATACATTACGCAATTTGTTGATTTATATTTAACACAAATTGGAATGAATGAAGCCATTCATAGTTTGATTATTGACGGAATTTTTTCAGGTGTAGGAAGTGTTGTAAGTTTTCTCCCCATCATTGTGACATTGTTTTTCTTTTTATCGATATTAGAAGACAGTGGATATATTGCTCGTGTAGCCTTTGTGATGGATAAACTCTTACGAAAAATTGGATTATCGGGGCGAAGCATTGTTCCTTTATTGATTGGATTTGGATGCACTGTACCCGCTGTTATGGCAACGCGTACACTTCCATCACAAAGAGATCGTAAAATGACAATTCTATTAACGCCTTTTATGAGCTGTACTGCCAAATTACCAATTTATGCCTTTTTTGTGAATGCGTTTTTTCCAAAACAAGGTGGCTTAATTATGACAGGTCTTTATGTATTAGGCATTATCGTAGGAATATTAATAGCTTTTCTGTATAAAAAAATATTATTCAAAGGAGAAGCCGTTCCATTTGTGATGGAACTCCCTAATTATCGATTGCCATCTTATAAAAATGTCAGTCAATTGTTGTGGGAAAAAGCAAAAGATTTTCTTCAAAGAGCCTTTAGCGTTATCTTTTTAGCGACGGTTATTATTTGGTTTCTACAAAGCTTTGATCTTCATTTAAATTTTATACAAAACTCGCAAAACAGTATTTTAGCTTATATTTCCAGTATACTCGTACCAATATTTAAACCCATTGGCTTACCAGACTGGCGCATTTGTACATCATTGATCAGTGGATTTATGGCCAAAGAAAGTGTTGTATCGACTTTAGAAGTTTTATTTAAAGGAAACATCACACAAGTATTAACACAAGCCAGTGCGGCTTCTTTACTTGTTTTTAGTTTATTATATACACCATGTGTAGCCGCCATTGCTTCTATTAAACGAGAACTCGGTTCTTCCTGGGCTATGGCTGTTGTGATTTGGCAATGTGTATTAGCTTGGCTTTGTGCTTTTGTGATGTATCATATTTGTTTGTGGTAATATAAAGTTATGAAAAAGAAACGAATTTTTATCTTTATACTTGTTTTATTATTGGGAATTGGATATATGGGATATTATTTTTATGCGTTTTCATATCGCTATGAAAATGAACCCGAAACGGATTTAACTGAAACTAATACTGATTCTATTTTAACAATTGAACAATTGTCAAAAAATTTAAGTTCTTATGAAGACCTTCAAACACTGAATCTAAATGATTTAGAACAAACCAGTTATATTATTCCAGGACTTTTAGCTACCAAGACCTTAGCCAGTGATAGTTCTCATGCATTTAGTATGTGTACATCCATGACACCTCAAGGCATTTGTCTAACCGAAAAATATGTATTTATTAGCGCGTATTGTCATACTCATAGCCATAATTCTGTTTTGTATATGATTGATAAAAATACACATCAATTTATAAAAGAAATTATTTTAAGTGGAAAACCACATGCAGGTAACATTGCCTATGATGATATACACAATACCATTTGGATAGCTTGTACAGGACAAAACGTAATTACAGGCGAAAAGAGTGCGTATTTGAATTGTGTTTCTTTAGAAGCCATTGAACAATATGATTTCAATGCGACTATGGAACCCATTACCTATGATAAAAAATACAATATTGAAGGCTTTAGCTCGGCTTCCTTTATTAGTTATTATCGAAACAATTTGTTTGTAGGACATTACTATGAAGGAGAATGGAAAGACAGTTACGTAGTTCGTTTTCCTATTACAGAAGATGGTGGCTTAGAAACTAGAAAAGTAATGGGAAATAAAGAAATTGCAGTGGGAAAGGAAAAAGCCATTATTGATCAATATTGCCAGGGATTGTATTTGGATACAGGTTATTGTGTTTTAATTCAATCCAGTGGAACAAAAGACAGTAAAGTTCAATCGTTTGTGAATTCACAATTTCAACAAGATGTAGAAGAAATGATTGATTTAGACGAACAATATCATTTGTATCAACAACAACAAGAAGTAATTCAAAATCTTTTGGATTCTTTAGAAGAAATGAACCAGGAATATGAAAATATTTTGGATCAAATTGAGGATTTAACCGAGAAAAAAGATTTTTTGAAAGAAAGTGAAGAAAAAGAAGAATACAAAGATGTATTAGATGAGATTTCAAGTTTAAAAGAACAGAAACGAGAATTAGAAATTAAAATATTAAATCTTAAAAAAGAAGTGAATCTGGAAAAGAAAGATGCCATTGAATTTGATGTAGATGCCTATAATAAACGTCTAAAAGAAACAAAAGTATATAGCTTGCAAGATGATCTAGCCGATCGAACTTTTACTTTTCCAGCTCGCTTAGAACAAGCTATGATTTCAGAATACGGAAATTATAGTGTATATTTATTGTTTGAATCCGGTGCCTATTCGTATCGAGCCCAAAAGAATGTAGACATTGTAGATCGAGTGATTGTCTGGGGATAAAAAAAGTGCGAGAAATACATCTCGCATTTTTTTTATTCGATTGGAATATATTTCGTTTCTTCCACTTTTTTAGGTGCTTCCTTTGGAAGAACAATCTTTAATTCACCATTGCTGAAAGAAGCCTTTACATCTTCCTGTGTAATGTTTTGACCTACATAGAAAGAACGAGAATACGATCCACTGAATCGTTCTTTACGAATGACACGACCATTGTTGTCTTTGTTTTCTGTGTCTTTAGAAGTCTGAGCTCCAATCTTTAAATATCCATTCTTTAATTCCATGTGAATATTTTCTTTTTGGATTCCAGGCATTTCAATGGCCAATTCATAATTACCGTCTTTTTCAACAATATCTGTTTTCATAAAATCATTTCCAGAATTGCTTGAGAAGAAATCATCAAATAAATCAAAAGTTGGATAGTACATCATAATATCGCCTCCTAATAAACAAACAAATAATGAAACTATCATTTTGTTTTATAAAATGTTCTATATTGTAAAGTACTTTATTTCCTTTACACTGATATTATAGCACTAATATTAGCAGAGTCAACACCAGAGTGCTAAAAATTTTAAAAAATAAATGCATTCTTAACGAATGCAAATATAAACAAGATAGACAACATAAATCAGAATCATCAATATACCTTCTTTTTTATCAATTCGATTCTTTGTCCAAGCCATAATCCAAACAACAATTGACATAATTATCAATAAGATAATATCGATGACATTTTCCATAATGAAGGCAACTGGACTAATAGAAGCGGCAATGCCTAGAACCAGTAAAATATTAAAGATATTAGATCCAATCGCATTTCCCAAAGCCATATCCACTTCATTTTTACGTGCCGCAACAATGGAAGTAACCAATTCCGGTAAGCTGGTTCCCAACGCAACAATTGTTAAGCCAATTAAGTTTTGAGACAACCCTAATTTTGAAGCAATAAAACTGGCTCCATCAACAACAAAGTCGCCTCCATACTTAATCGCAATGGCTCCTCCAACTATAAAGAGAATACATTTCCAGACAGGTAAGGTTTCCACTTCTTCTTCATTTGTTTCTTGTCTTGACTTTAAAGCACTGAATACCATCCATAATAAATAACACACAAATAAAATCAGTAAAACAATGCCTTCCATTCTTCCCAATGAAAAAGAAGTAAATCCACAAATTAATAATAATAAAGCACAGAGAATAGAAAATGGAAATTCTTTTAATAATGTACTTTTTTGGATGGCTAATGGCGCAAAAACAGCACTGGCTCCACAAACCACCATTAAATTAAATATATTCGAACCTACAACATTACTGATGGCCAAGGCATTATTGTTGGCTAAAGAAGCAGTAACACTGACAGCGCATTCAGGAAGACTGGTTCCCATAGCTACAATGGTTAATCCAATGATAATAGAAGGAATGCGTAATTTCTTAGCCACACTGCTGGCTCCATCCACAAAAAAATCAGCGCCTTTAATTAATAAAACAAATCCTAGAATGGTTAATAAACAAGCTGTAAAAATATTCATAATCAACCTAATATTCCTTTCAAAAATATTTCCAATCCAATTCCAATTAAAATCACTCCACCAAGAATAGAAGCTTTATTCGATAATTTCATTCCCATTCGCTTTCCAATTTCAACGCCTGTAAAACTGATACCAAATGTGATGATTCCAATGATCAAAGAAGAAATAAAAGCCTGAGGAAAATTGTAACTGGAAATGGTAAATCCAACAGACAAAGCATCAATCGATGTCGCAATACCTTGAATAAACAATCCCTTTAAATCCACTACACTTTCCTGATCTTTTTCCTCTTTTGAAAACCCTTCTTTTAATAAGTTTCCTCCAATATAGGCCAATAAAATCAAAGCAATCCAGGGAATAAATTTTTCAAATTCCTGAAAGGTTTCCACAATTGTATGGACACAAATCCATCCCACTAATGGCATTAAAAACTGAAAAAAACCAAAAGTAAAAGAAATCAAAGTCATTTTATTGATTTTCATTTTAGTTTCATGAAGTCCATTAGCCATAGATACCGAAAAAGCATCCATTGCCAATCCAATACCCAATAAAATACTGTTCACAATTAAATTCATATACATCTCCCATAAAAAAACTCAAGTATTTACTATACTTGAGTCAAAAACATATTTTTCTCATGCATAGTAAAAACTGATACATGAGTCTCGCATTTTAAAACAAGCCAGGCTTTCGCCGGTATGTTGGCATGTTCCACCATGTGGTTGCTACTCCCCCATAGATGTTTAGATTTTATATAAGAAAAATTCATTTGTCAAATACTATTTTATCTTTATAATACATTTATGAATATTTCTTGCCTGGTTTTTGATGTCGATGGAACATTAACCAATGATGATAAAAAAATAGATCCTCGTACCAAAGCTTCCATTCAAGAAGCCATGAAACAAGGCATTCATATTGTGATTTCCAGTGGACGAAGCAAAGAAGGTTGTCGTTTTATTTATGAGGAATTAAATTTAGAAAATGGGCCTCATTTTTTGTCATTAATCAATGGTCAGCAAATTTATGAATTTCAAACAAAACAATACATTAATGATCGTTTGCTGGAGAAAGAAGATGTATTTCAAATCAAAGAAATTGCCAGAAAATATGATTGTTTATCGCGTTTTACAATTGACAGGGATGCTTATTTTTATGGCTCTTTGAAATCGTATTTTCGAGAAATAATTCGAATGATTCGAAAACGAAAGAAAAAAGGTTCCATGGTAAAAGGAACCAAATTTAAAAAACATTTTCTAAGAAAGAATAAATCTTTTAATAAAGTTGTATTCTTTCAATCACCTTCCTTTTTCAAAGAACATCTTATTCAAATCCAAAATGATTTATCAAATTACGAATGCATGATGGTTGCATCGTATTGGATGGAAATCATGCCAAAAGGAGTCAATAAAGGAAAGGCGTTAAAAACCATTTGCCAAAGAAATTCCATTCCCTTAGAAAGTGTTGTTGCCTTTGGAGATGCTCAAAATGACATATCGATGCTAAAAGAAGCTGGAATAAGTGTTGCGATGGGAAATGCGTTTTCAGAAGTAAAGGAAATAGCGGATTATGTAACGCCATCCAATAATGAAAATGGAATTGGAGTATTTATAGATGAAAAGATTTTGAGCAAATAAGTAGAAAGAAACAATTGTTTTCATTATTATAAAAGTAGGAGGAAATGAAAATGAAAATTGTGAATACAGAAGAATTTAATGCATTAATGAATGAAAATCTAGTTTTAGTGGATTTTTTCGCAACTTGGTGTGGACCATGTAAAATGTTAGCCCCTGTGTTAGAAAAAGTTCAAGAAACTCTAAATGATAAAGTCAAAATTGTAAAAGTGGATGTAGATCAGTCACCGGATTTAGCTGCACAATTTGGAGTTATGGCCGTACCCACTATGATTTTATTTAAAAATGGGAAACAAGTGGATGCTTTTTCTGGATATATGCCAGCAGGAAACATTATTTCAAAAATTGAAGCGCATTATTAAAAGGAACTCAATGAGTTCCTTTTAGTTTAGTAAATCAAAATAGATGTCTCCATATTCTAATAAATGTTCATGAAAAACTTTATCTGGATATTTTAGTTTTTCTTTTAATTGAACTACTTCTAAATAACCATAATAATACGATAAAAAAGTAGCTGGTGCATCACATAATTGATTATAAGCTGCACTCATGTCACTTCCATAGACTTGATTTAATTCATCAAGGGTCATTCCATCGTATTGAATGGATAAATCCAATAAGGCAACGGTATAGAAATTTAAGATTTCCATTAAGCGATACGCATCGGTATCAAAATCCAAATAGGAAAGAGCATAAAGCTGAACATACGTCGCATAGCCCTCAGATAATCCATTATTTTGAAATAGAAACTGAATCGGATATTCTAAGTTTTCCAGTTTATATTTGGCATTATACATATGTCCTGGAATACCTTCATGAGCGAGTGTTGTATATAACGATAAATCATTCACGTCTTTTCCATAATCTCTTTTGTTGTATCGAATCTGAAATGGAGTGGAAACATCCAGACTTGGTGTCACAAAATAAGCTACAATTCCCATTGTACTTTGATCATCATCCAATGCATTAATTTCATAGTTCATATCAGCTACTTCTGGAAAATCCTTTTTATAATTTTGTTCTAAAAACATCATGATTTCTTCGACAGAAGTAAAAGAAGTTGTAGTATTTTCTTTCGAATTGGATAAAGACAAATATTCATTCAAAGTATCATCAAGCGCCTGACTTAATTCTTTTTGAATGGTTTGAATATTTTTTGTGGTTCCAGTTGCCTGTTGAACTAGTAATTCATAATATTCTTTTCCATATTCCAGTGTATAATACCCAGAAACAGGAAGAATCTGGTCTTTTATAGATTGCAGTGTATTCAGCATTAATTGATAACTTGGATAAAAATAAGTTTGCAGGGCTTCTTGAATTTGTTGCAGAACTTCTTCTTTGTTTGAAATATCTAATTGATTGATTTCTTTTTCCAATTCACGATAAATACTGGAATCTTCTTGGTGATTTAGAGTCAATTGAATCGAATTTATTACTTCCTGATAATTCATGCGACAAAGATTTAGACTGGCTTGTTGTTTTGTATATTCTAGTGCATCATTTGTGAAACGAGGAACATCTTGAAGTAAAGTCATTAAGTCTTGTATGTCTTGTTCGTTTCGTAAAACAAATTCACTAAAATAAGTGACTAATATTTCTTGAATACCGTCCATGCTTCCAAATAAAATAGGATAATATTCAAATTTTTCATCATTTAATTGAAGATTTAAATTAAAATCCAAGTTTAATTGATTATAAATAATTTGTTGTGTTTCATTAAGTGATTCATAATCAAATGCATGGAGCTCTTTTAATAAAATCGAATAATCTTGTGAATCAAATATAGGACCTAAAGACACTTCTACACAATCTGGGTTTACACCAAAATCTTCTGGATTTTCCAGGAATTGATGCATCGTTGTATAGTCTTGCTCCATTTGTTGAATAAATAAATCATTTAAATAGCTTGAAAATTCTTCGTTTTCTTTTTTTGATGGCTTCGATGCACAAGAACACAACAAACAAAGTGATAAAATGAATGGTATTATTTTTTTCATATGGTTCTCCAAAAAAAGATGGAATTATTCTCCATCTTGTATTTCTTCTTTTTTATAAACAATCATTTGATCGATGCGATGATGAATCATATTTTTGACATGTACATGTATCAAATCCAGATCTACATCAAAGGTAGAACCATCGTCTGGAATTTTTCCATAACAATCGAGAATATAACCACCAAAAGTTTCAAATTCATCCAGTGGTAAATCAATTTGAAGAACTTCCTGTACTTCTTCTAAATCGGCTGTACCATTGATACAATATTTATCTTTTCCTAGTTTTTGAATGTCATCTGGTTGTTGTAAATCATCTTCTTCATTCATTTCTCCTAGAATGGTTTCTACAATATCGTGTAAAGTAACAATTCCATCCATTCCACCGTATTCATCCAATACAATCGCAAAATAAGTTTTTCTTTGCTGCATTTCACGGAATAATTCATCGGTTTTCATGTTTTCAGGAACAAAGAAAGGCTTATCGACGGCTTTATTTAAAATATGATCTAAAGTTGGATTCGACAAACGAAAGTAGTCACGAGTATCTAATACACCAATAATATCATCTTCGTCTTTGTCATATACAGGATAAAAAGTATGTCGATTATTTAATATGATGGTATGCCATTCTTTTAAATTGTCTTCTAAACTTAAGCCAATGACTTCAGAACGATGTGTACAAATTTCATCTACATCGGTATCATCAAATTCAAATATGTTTTCAATATATTCTTTTTGCGGTTCTTCAATGTGGCCACTTTCACTGGAAACTGTAATCATTTCACGAATATCTTCTTCACTGACTTCTTGTGGTTTTTCAACAGGAATTTGAATGAAAAATGTAAATAAAGACAATAATGGAAGTAGTTTAAAAAATGAGTTCATGATTTTTAATTGAAAATTGTTGCTTCGTTTTAATATAAAGATTTTAACGAGTTTTTCAATAAAAATCATTCGCACATAACTATAAATGAGTACAGTCCATAGAGGATGAATAAATGGTTTTGTGTATTTTAATAGAAAGACTAAAATCACAAAACTTATAAGGGTTCTGCTCCATGAAATAGTCGTTAAAATGGAATCTGTTTTTTCATTTTTAGAATCAAATTCAAATAGTGTATAAACCATGGATAAATAAATAGACAAAAAAATTAAAATAATTAGAAATAAAGGATTCATAATGTTTCTCCTTTATATTCTATGGGAATCGGGTCTTCATTGTTCATTTTAAAACATTTCTCCTTCTTTTTTAAAATAATACACAAAATCAATTGTTTATGCAATCTGTGTGAATAAAGACTCTAAAATCACTTTTCGTGTAATAATACCAATAAAAATATTTCGATCATCGACAACGGGTACATAATTTTGTAACAACGACTGATTGAGAATTTCACTCATAGGTGTGGTAATCGAAGCCGCTGGCATAAAATCTTTTCGGATAATGCTTTTTATGGATTTTTTCATATTATGGTCTTCTTGACAAATGTACCATAAGAAATCACCTTCTGTAATAGAACCCACATAACATCCTTCTTTATCAATGACAGGAATGGCTGTGAATCCGCTTTTTTTCATTTCTTCTAATCCTTGTTCAATTGAAAGAAAACTGTTTAAATAGAAAACATCTCCTTTCTTTTTTAGATAAAAGAAAATGTTATCTTTCATGTAAATCACCTCAAATATATTGTACATAAAATAAAAAAAAGATTGTCAAATAATTATGGTAAAAGAAGGATTGAAAAAAACTTTTTGTGTGATAGAATGAGATAAGAAATTTGGATACGTCCATTTTTTTTGTAAGTTAGGAGGATTTTTTAATGAATAAACATTCGTTACTGTCCATGAAAGATCTATCTACTGACGATATTTTTAGTATTCTTAATGATGCTAGACTTTTTGATAGTTTATATAAAGATTGGCAATTTCCTTTCCAAAAGGCATTAGTTGCTAATCTTTTTTTTGAACCAAGCACGAGAACTCATTTTTCCTTTGCCAGTGCTCAACATCAATTAGGATGTCAAGTAGAAGATTTTAATGCTGAAACATCAAGCGTACAAAAAGGAGAGACGCTCTATGACACTGTAAAAACATTTGAAGCCATTGGATATGATGTCCTTGTTATTCGACATCCAAAAGATGAATATTTCAAATATTTAGAAGGCATTCAAATTCCAATTATCAATGCCGGAGATGGAGCCGGTAATCATCCAACTCAATGTTTATTGGATTTATTAACGATTTATGACGAATTCCATACATTTAAAGACTTAAACGTAGTGATTGTCGGAGATATTTTGCATTCACGTGTAGCAGCCAGCGATAAAGATGCATTAAATCGATTAGGGGCCAATGTCTATTTTGCAGGACCTAAAGAATGGCAAAGAGAAGGCTATCCAACTATGGATTTAGACAAAGCCGTTGAATGGGCGGATGTCGTTATGATGCTTCGAATTCAAAAAGAAAGAGGGGCAAGTTTAAGTGGGGGTATTGATTATTTAAGTCGATATGGATTAAATAAAGAAAGATATTCTCGTATGAAAGAAAATGCCATTATCATGCATCCAGCTCCTTTTAATCGCGGTGTTGAAATCGATGGTGATTTAGTGGAAAGTGAAAAATCTCGTATCTTTAAACAAATGTCAAATGGTGTATTAGTTCGAAAAGCTGTCATGAAAAGAGCTTTTGGATTTGAACCATTCAAGGAGGAAAAAGAATGAGACTTATAAAAAATGGACAAGTATTAATAAATCATACACTTCAATCCATGGATATTTTATTTGACGAAGACCAAATACTTGATATACAAGAAAATATTGAAATGGATGTAGAAACCATTGATGCCACAGGTTATACAGTGTTGCCTGGTTTTGTTGATGTACATGTACATTTAAGAGAACCAGGACACGAACAAAAAGAAACCATTAAAACAGGAACCAAAGCGGCTGCCCATGGTGGCTTCACAAGTATTTTCTGTATGCCCAATGTTCTTCCTTTTCCCGATGAAGTGGATGTCATTAAACAATATATAGAAAAAATTAAAAAAGATTCTCTTGTTCATACATACCCATATGCATGCATCACAAAAAAAGAAGCCTCCAAAGAAGTGGTGGACATGAAATCTATTTCTGAATTAGGAATTCACTGGTTTAGTGATGATGGAGTGGGTGTTAGTACAGCAAAGATTATGAAAGAAGCCATGATCAAGGCAAAAGAAAATCATGCTATGATTGTTGCACATACAGAAGATATGGCCTATCGAAAACCAGGGGCTTGTGTACATGAAAGTGAAATCACTGCAAAAAAAGGATGGTTAGGTATTCCAAGTGCATGTGAAAGTGCACAATTGATTCGTGATTTACAATTAGTTCAAGAAGTACAGTCTAGTTATCATGCGTGTCATATTTCTTGTAAAGAAAGTGTAGAAGCTTTAAAAGAGGCCAAAGAAAAGGGATTGAATGTTTCTGGAGAAGTCACAGTGCATCATTTGTTATTGGAAGATAAAGATGTACAAGGACCAAACTGGAAAATGAATCCGCCTTTAAGAAGTCATGAAGATCGTATGGCTTTAATAGAAGGACTGGAAAGCGGTGCTTTGGATTTTATTGCCAATGATCATGCACCCCATACAAAAGAAGAAAAAAATCGCCCAATGGAAAAATGCCCATTTGGAATCGTTTCTTTAGAAACATGTTTCCCTTTATTATATACACAATTTGTTTTACGCGAAAAACGATGGACTTTGGCTCAGCTGGTAGAATGGATGAGTACAAAACCAGCTAATCGATTTGGATTAAAAAATACAGGACGTATTGAAAAAGGATTTGCCTCGGATTTTGTTTTAGTGGATTTAAATCAAAAATATGTCATTGATACGAATGACTTTGAATCCATGGGAGTCAATACACCATTTAATGGATGGGAAGTCTATGGACAAGTCAAAGAAACCATTGTGAGTGGAAAAACAGTTTGGAAAGGATAATGAATATGGAAAGATTATTGGTTTTAGAAGATGGAAGTGTCTATCGTGGGACAGCTTTTGGAAGCGATGATTTTAAAATAGGTGAATTGGTATTCAATACTTCAATGACAGGATACCAGGAAATTTTAACGGATAATTCATATTGCGGACAAATCGTAATGATGACATATCCATTGATTGGAAATTATGGAATTAACCGTGATGACAACGAAAGCATGACACCCTATGTTTTTGGTTTTGTGATCAAGGATTATTGTCCACAACCAAGTAACTGGCGCAGCAAATCCACTTTGGATGAATATTTAAAAACAAAACATATTCCAGGAATTTATGGTGTAGATACACGTGCCATCACAAAGAAAATCCGTACAGCTGGTACTTTAAAAGCAACCTTAGCCAATGTAGATGCAGATATTGATGCCATTGTGCAACAATTAAAAGAAACAGATTTACTACATAATCAAGTATCCATGGTCAGTACCAATCGTATTTATCCGATTCCCAATCGAGGAAAGAAAGTTGTGTTAATGGATTTTGGAGCTAAATTAGGAATTATTCGTGAATTATCTAAACGAGGATGTGACTTAATTGTAGTGCCATATAATACATCTGCAAAAGAAATTATGGCCTTTCATCCCGATGGTATTATGTTATCCAATGGGCCAGGCGATCCACAAGATGTGCAAGTGGCTATTGAAACCATTAAAGAATTAATTCCACAAACAGTTGTATTTGGAATTTGTTTAGGGCATCAATTGATTTCTCTGGCATGTGGAGCCAATACATATAAATTAAAATTTGGACACCGTGGAGCCAATCACCCCGTTGTGAACTTAGAAACAGGTTTGGTGGAAATTACTTCCCAGAACCACGGATTTGCGGTAGATATTGATAGTTTGAAAAATACAAGACTGGAAATGACACATCAGGCTTTGAATGATAAAAGCTGTGAAGGCGTACGTCACAAAGATTATCCTTGTTTCAGTGTACAATACCATCCAGAAGCCAGTGCCGGTCCAGAAGATAGTCGATATTTATTTGATCAGTTTATTGAATTAATGGAAAAGGAGGATGACAAAAATGCCTAGAAGAAATGATATACATAAAATCTTAGTCATTGGTTCGGGTCCTATTATCATTGGACAAGCCGCTGAATTTGACTATGCCGGAAGCCAGGCTTGTCAGTCCTTAAGAGAAGAAGGCTATGAAGTTGTATTAATCAACTCAAATCCGGCAACAATAATGACAGATTCCAGCATTGCCGATCGAGTATATATTGAACCATTAACACTCGATTTTGCCAAACGAGTAATTTATAAAGAAAGACCCGATGCGATTTTAGGGTCGTTGGGAGGACAAACCGGATTAAATTTAGTTGTAGAATTACATAACGACGGAATTTTAGATGAATTTGGTGTTGAAATTCTAGGAACTGATTTAGAGGCTATCAATCGTGCAGAAGATCGAGAATTATTCCGTTCTTTGATGCAGGATATTGGAGAACCTGTTCCAGAAAGTCGTATTGTTCATACGGTTCAGGAAGCCATTCAATTTGCGAATAACCAAGGCTATCCATTAGTGGTTCGACCTGCTTATACTTTAGGAGGAACAGGTGGAGGATTTGTTGATAATGAAGAAGAATTAAAAGAAATCTGTGAAGCCGGTTTAAAAATTTCTCCTGTTCATCAGTGTTTGATTGAACAAAGTATTGCAGGATTTAAAGAAATTGAATACGAAGTGATGCGTGATGCCAAAAACAATGCAATTGTCGTATGTAATATGGAAAACATTGATCCAGTTGGAATTCATACAGGCGATAGTATTGTTGTAGCACCTGTTCAAACTTTAACAGATCAAGAAAATCAAATGCTTAGAAATGCCTCTTTAAAAATCATACGTGCTTTAAAGATTTGCGGAGGATGTAACGTTCAACTGGCTTTAAATCCAAAAAGCTTTCGCTACTATGTGATTGAAGTCAATCCACGTGTGTCTCGTTCATCGGCTTTAGCCAGTAAAGCAACTGGGTATCCAATTGCCAAAATCAGTGCAAAACTAGCGGTGGGATTGGGATTGGATGAAATCATCAATCCAATCACAAAATCAAGTTATGCTTGTTTTGAACCGGCTCTTGATTATATTGTGACAAAATTTGCTCGTTTTCCATTTGATAAATTCCCAAATGCGTCTCGTAAACTGGGAACACAAATGAAAGCAACGGGAGAAGTTATGTCCATTGGACGTACTTTTGAAGAATCGTTTTTAAAAGCTGTTCGTTCCCTTGAAATGAAAGTGGACCATCTTTATAATTCAGACTTTGAATCGTATTCAAAAGAAGAATTATGGAATAAAATTAAGAAAACCGATGATCAAAGAATTTTTGCGATTGCGCAATGGCTTCGAAATGGATGGGATATGCAAGAAATTCATTCTTTGACAAAAATAGATTATTTCTTTCTTTGTCATCTACAAAACATCATTCAACTGGAAAAAGAATGCAAAGAAAATGTAGATGATTTAAATACGCTTCGTAAAATAAAAAAAGCAGGTTTCTCAGATCGTTTTATTGCTAAGTGCTGGCATAAAAAAGAAGACGAAATTTATTCGATTCGTCAAGAAAACAACATTGTTCCAGTTTATAAAATGGTCGATACATGTGCATGTGAATTTAGCTCAGCAACTCCTTATTTTTATTCGACTTATGAACAAGAAAACGAATCCATTTGTTCAAATCGTAAAAAAATCATTGTATTGGGTTCGGGACCGATTCGAATTGGACAAGGTGTGGAATTTGATTATGCCACAGTGCATTGTGTGGAAACACTAAGAAAAGAAGGCTATGAAGCCATTGTTATTAATAATAACCCAGAAACAGTTTCAACAGATTTCTCTATCAGTGATAAATTATATTTTGAACCATTAACAACGGAAGACGTTATGCACGTTGTTAATTTAGAAAAACCACTGGGTGTCATTGTTCAATTTGGAGGACAAACAGCAATAAACTTAGCCGATTCATTAGAAAAACATGGCGTAAAAATTTTAGGAACAACTTTGGAATCCATTGACTGGGCAGAAGATCGACATGAATTTGAAAAAATGTTAAAGAAACTCGATATTCCACAACCAGAAGGGCAAACAGCTGTTACCGTAGAAGAAGCCCTTGTTATTGCGAACCATATTGGTTATCCAGTTTTAGTTCGTCCTTCTTATGTATTAGGTGGACGTGCTATGGAAATTGTTCATGACGATGAAGAATTAAGGATTTATATGGCTACGGCTGTAAAAGAAATCAGTCATGATGCGCCTATTTTAATTGATCGCTATATTGTAGGAAAAGAATTAGAAATTGATGCGATTGCGGATGGAAAAGATGTTTATATTCCAGGGGTTATGGAACATATTGAACGTGCTGGAATACACTCAGGGGATTCCATCAGTGTCTATCCAACACAGCGTATTGATCAAAAAACAAAAGAAACTATTATTGATTATGCGACACGCATAGGAAAAGGATTTAAATTTATTGGTTTATATAATATCCAGTTTATTGTTGACAAACAAAATCGTGTATATGTCTTAGAAGTCAATCCAAGAAGTTCACGTACAGTGCCTTTCTTATCGAAGATTACAGGCGTTCCAATGAGCTATGTCGCAACTAAATGTGTATTAGGACAAAGTTTAGAAGAACAAGGATTAACACCGGGTTATCATCCAGAAGATCATAGCCATGTCTATGTAAAAGCACCGGTATTCTCTTTCTCTAAATTACATAAAGTAGATACAGTTCTAGGACCTGAAATGAAATCAACTGGAGAAGCTTTGGGTTGTGATGTGAACTTTGAAAAAGCATTGTATAAAGCTTTAATTGCTTCAGGTGTCAATGTACCAATGCATGGAAATGTATTATTGACCATTGCGGATGAAACAAAACCAGAAGCCTATGAATTGGCAAAGCGTTTCTATGCGATTGGATATGGAATTTATGCCACAGAAGGAACAGCTAAATATTTACAGGATCGTGGTTTATTTGTGCATATTGCCAGCAAAATTGATGACGGAAGAAGTGATTCTGTTCTAGATATTATTCGTAAAGGACATGTTAATTTTGTGATCAATACCATGACTAATAAAGATAGAAAAGTCAATGACGATGGATATATGATTCGAAGAGTATCGGCTGAAAACAATATCAGTTGTATGACATCACTTGATACGGCACAGGCTTTGTTGCAAGTGCTGGAATCTTTGTCATTTTCAACAATGAGTATGAATGAAATGGGAAAATAATATGATAGAAAAAGCTCGAATTATTTCAAATGATGAAATTGCTAAAGATGTATTTCGAATGGAATTGGAAACAAATATTTCAAAAATCGCAAAACCAGGACAATTCATAGAAATTCAAGTGCCTTCTTTCTTTTTGCGACGTCCAATTTCTATTAACGAAATCAAAGACAATTCCATTGTGATTATTTATAAAATATTGGGGAATGGAACAAAAGAATTAAGTACATTTGAAGTGGATACTGCACTGGATGTATTTGGACCATTGGGAAATGGATTTCCAATTCAAGACAAACAACACATTTTATTAGTTGGAGGTGGAGTTGGACTCCCTCCTCTATATGAATGTGCAAAACAATATCTGCAACAAGGAACCAAGGTCGATGTGATTATGGGAGCCAATGATCAAGCTTCTTTATTCTATGTAGAGGAATTTAAAACTTTGGGATGTAATGTATATATCGCAACCATGGATGGAAGTGCAGGAACAAAAGGAACTGTAATAGATGCAATCAAAGAACAAAACATTCAAGGAGATGAAGTCTTTGCGTGTGGACCACTTCCTATGTTGAAAGCCTTAAATCAAGTGTATCAAAAAGGATATATTTCTTTGGAATCTCGTATGGCCTGTGGAATGGGTGCTTGTATGGGTTGTGTTGTAAAAGATGTAGAAGGACATTCTTTGCGTGTGTGCAAAGATGGACCTGTCTTTGAAATGGGAAAGGTGGCTCTATAATGGATATTTCAGTAAAACTACCTGGATTACATTTAAAAAATCCAATTATTCCTGCTAGTGGATGTTTTGGGTTTGGAAAAGAATTTGCGGAAATCTATGATTTGTCAATTTTAGGCGGAATTGCGATAAAAAGTGCAACACCAAAAGAACGATTTGGAAATCCCACACCAAGAATTGCGGAAACGCCTATGGGAATGTTGAATGCCATTGGTCTTCAAAATAAAGGAGTGGATTCCATCATTGAAAATGAATTACCTTTTTTAGCGCAATACGACACAGAAATCATTGCCAATGTAGCCGGGGCTAGTGAAGAAGAATATGTAGAAGTGATTCAAAAATTAAATGATCAAAGTGTCATTAAAGCTTTTGAATTAAATATTTCCTGTCCGAATGTGAAACACGGAGGCATTGGATTGGGAACCAATCCAGAGCTAGCCGCTCATGTGACGCGTATGTGTAAGGAAGTGGCAAAAAAACCAGTTTATGTAAAATTATCACCGAATGTAACGGATATTGTATCGATTGCCAAGGCTGTGGAAAAAGCCGGAGCCGATGGTCTAGTTTTGATCAATACGTTATTGGGAATGCGCATTGATTTAAAAACAGGAAAACCATTATTAGCCAATGTAACAGGAGGTTTATCCGGTCCTGCCATTAAACCAGTTGCGATTCGTATGGTTTATCAAGTGGCTCAGGCTGTTTCGATTCCAATTATTGGAGTAGGAGGCATTACTTGTGCCCAGGATGTGTTGGAGTTTTTAAATGCAGGAGCCAGTGCCGTGGAAGTGGGGGCACAAAATTTTGTGGATCCAATGGTTTGTCCAAAAATCATTGAAGAACTACCTGAGGTACTAGTACAATATGGATATACATCGCTTCAAGATGCGATTGGAAGGAGTTTCAAATAATGTCAAAAACAATTGTAGCGCTGGATTTTTCTTCAAAAGAAGAAGTTGTTGATTTTTTAAAACAATTTGATGAACCGATTTATGTAAAAATTGGAATGGAATTAACATATGCTTGTGGATTGGAAATTGTAAAAACAGTGAAAGAAATGGGACATAATATTTTCTTAGACTTAAAGTTACATGACATTCCAAATACAGTAAAAGGCGGAATGAAAAACCTGGCAAAATTAGGTGTGAATATGACCAATGTTCATGCAGCTGGTGGAATTGCGATGATGAAAGCGGCTAAAGAAGGTCTTGCCTTAGGTGCTCAAGGACAAAGTCCTTTATGCATTGCAGTCACTCAATTGACATCAACTTCAAAAGAAGCTATGAATGAAGAATTGGGAATTGAAGGAGAAGTTATTGATTGTGTTGTGAAATATGCATTAAATGCGAAAGCCGCTGGATTGGATGGCGTTGTATGTTCTGTACACGAAGCGGCTGCCATTAAAAAAGCATGTGGACCAGGTTTTCTTACTGTAACACCAGGTATTCGTCTGGCTTCTGACTCTGTTGATGATCAAAAACGTGTCGCTACACCATCTTATGCCAAGGAACAAGGTTGTGACTATATTGTAGTGGGTCGTTCCATCACAAAATCAAAAAATCCAAAAGAAACGTATGATTTAATTGAAAATATGATGAAATAGAAGTGCATTGTCACTTCTTTTTTCTTTTTGTGTTACAATGTCATTAGAAATTGACAGCATAAATCCTATCGATTCATGGTATCAAATTCTAGAAAGAAGGAATATTTATGCTGGATCACAATAAAAACTTGATGTATTTTAATACATTTTTAAATTTATCAAGAGCTATTTACATGAGTCTGGAAAAGAATTGGGATAAAGTTGCTCAGGTCTGTGGGTTATCCAGTGCGCAACAACATTGTTTATGGATTGTATTTTTAAAAGATGAAATTTCTTTATCGAAATTAGCACAGATAACGTTATGGAATAAAAGTACAACATCGGCTTTGGTTACTCGATTAGAGAAAAGAGGATTATTGGAGAAGAGTCGAGAAAAGGATTCACATGAAATTTTCATTCGTTTAACAAAACAAGGAAAAGACTTAATTTTAAAGAGTGTTTTTACAAATGAATGTGAAGATTTTATTTCGATTTTTGAAGAATTGAAGGAAGAAGAAATCATTTCTTTATTAAAAGTATTTCAAGAAGCGTATAATATAGTTGTCGATCAAACAAATGTTGAATTTGAAAAATTTATTAAAGATTATTCAGAAAATGTCATTGACAAGTTTTAGGACAGAGATGTCCTTTTTATGTGGAGGGAAAATATGAAATATAGTCAACAAGAACAAGAAAAGTGTTTTACTGTTTGTGAAACCTATAAACAGTATTTAAATCAAGCAAAAACAGAAAGAGAATGTGTTTCTTTAATTGTTTCTCAAGCCAAAGAAAAAGGTTTTATCGATTTACAAGAATATATTCATGGAAAAAAAATAAAACCACAAGATAAAATTGTTGTGAATTTTATGAATAAATGCGTGGCTTTATTTCAAGTAGGAAATCAGCCTTTAGAGAATGGACTCAATATTTTAGGAGCTCATATTGATTCACCTCGATTGGATATCAAACAAAATCCTTTATATGAAAAAGAAGGCTTTGCGTATTTGGATACACATTATTATGGGGGTATAAAAAAATATCAATGGGTAGCCACTCCCTTAGCACTTCATGGCGTAATTGTGAAAAAAGATGGTTCTATTATTTCAATTTCGATTGGAGAAAAATCAGAAGATCCAGTCTTTGTCATCTCGGATTTATTACCTCATTTAGCCAGTAATCAATTAAATAAAACAGCAAATGTAGTGATTGAAGGAGAAAATTTAGATGTCATCATTGGAAATGAAGTCAATAAAGAATGTGAAAATGCACTGAAAGAAAATATTTTAAAAATATTATTGGAACAATATGACATAACAGAAGAAGACTTTGTATCCGCGGAATTAGAAATTGTACCAGCGCAAAAGGCAAGAGACTTAGGTTTAGATCGTTCTATGATTATTGGTTATGGACAAGACGATCGTGTTTGTGCTTTTACCAGTGCAATGGCTATGTTAGAGCAAGAAGAAAGTGATCGCTGGTCTTGTTGTTTGTTGGTGGATAAAGAAGAAATTGGCAGTACGGGAGCTACAGGAATGCATTCTCTTTTCTTTGAAAATATCATTGCGGAATTAATGGCTTTAACACAAGGGGAATCGTATTTAAAAGTTCGTCGCGCTTTACAAAATTCCAAGATGTTGTCCAGTGATGTTTCTGCAGGCTATGATCCTATGTTTGCGGATGTATTTGAGGCAAGAAATACTGCTTTTCTTTCAAAAGGCATTACCATCAATAAATATACAGGAGCCAGAGGGAAAAGTGGCTGCAACGATGCTAATGCAGAATATTTAGCTAAACTTCGTCAATTATTTGATGAAGCCCATGTTTCTTATCAATTTGCAGAGCTTGGAAAAGTCGATGCCGGTGGTGGAGGAACCATTGCGTATATTATGGCCAATTATGGAATGGAAGTTATTGATTGTGGGGTAGCTGTATTAAATATGCATGCACCTTATGAAGTCACAAATAAAGCCGATGTATATGAGGCCTATAAAGCTTATAAAGCATTTTTGAATTGGAAATAAAATATGAAAAATAATATTCAAGTCATCTTTGGAAATTTATTATTAGCCATTGCAGTACAAGCCTTTATCATTCCTTCTCAAATTCCAATGGGAGGCGCCACAGGATTTGCATTGGCTATTCATCATTTTTTTGGATTTCGAACATCAATTGTTGTCTTTGTGGTTAATGCTTTATTATTAATTATTGCAGGAATTTTCTTTGGGAAAGAGTTTGTGAAAAAAACAATTCTAAGTACATTGATTTATCCGATTTTATTAGAAATGGTAGCTCTAATACCAGGAATATCTACCATTACCAATGATTTAATGCTCTGTGCATTGTTTGGCGGTATTTTAGTAGGCTGTGCTATGGGATTGGTTGTACAAGCCGGGGGTTCAACAGGAGGAAGTGATATTGTTGCTCTATTATTGAATCGATTTACGAAATGGAGTGTAGGAACTAGTGTTTATATCATTGATTTCTGTATTCTTGCGCTTCAGGCTGTTTTCTCAAATAAGGAAATGATTTTGTTTGGTATTGTATTAACGATTGTCATTACAACTATTATTAATCGTTTATTACCCGATGGAAAAGTGTCTTTACAAGTCATGATTATTTCCAGTCAATATGAAATCATTCGAAAAAATATATTATTTGATATACAAGCTGGAACGACTTTATTTTATATTGAAACAGGCTATGCCAAGGAACAACAAAAAGGTATTCTTTGTGTCATTCCTCGTCATAAGTTGTTTGCACTAAAAGAAATGGTATATCAAGTCGATCCCTATGCGTTTTTAACCATTAGTGTGGTCAGTGAAGTTGATGGCCAGGGATTTAGTACAAAGCGATTAAGTTATGAGGAGTATATGCAACAAAAAATTGTCCAATAAAGTATTCTATGATATACTTTCTATAGATTCGTTAACGAATGTTGTAAGTGTGCGTGTCAAGAATCCCATGCCCCGTAAGGGGCACTCTTGACACTTTTTTATTATCTGAAAAGATGATATGATTATAACGCTAAAAGGAGATTAATTATGGAAGCCTATAAACAAGAATTTATCGATTTTATGTTAGAAAGTAAAGTGCTGAAATTTGGTGATTTTACATTAAAATCCGGTCGAAAAAGCCCATTTTTTATGAATGCTGGAGGCTATGTAACAGGGAATCAATTAAAGCGTTTAGGAGAATATTATGCCAAGGCCATTGTCGATCAATTTGGACTTGATTTTGATGTATTATTTGGACCAGCTTATAAAGGAATTCCTTTGGCTGTGGCCACTGTGATTGCTTTTGATCATTTATATGGAAAAGAAGTTCGTTATTGTTCAGATCGCAAAGAATTAAAAGACCATGGAGCGGATATGGGAGGTTTTTTAGGAACGAAATTACAAGACGGAGATCGTGTGATTATGATTGAAGATGTAACGACTTCTGGTAAATCCATGGAAGAAACAGTTCCAAAGGTGAGATCGGCTGCCAATGTAGAAATTAAGGGATTAATGGTTTCTTTGAATCGAAATGAAAAAGGAAAAGGAAATCAGACTGCTTTAAAAGAAGTGTCTCAATTATATGGATTTCCAACAGCTGCCATTGTTTCTATGCCAGAAGTAGTGGAATATTTAGAAAGTAAAAATGCATTGGATGCAGATCTAAAAGAACGCATTGATGCTTACTATGCCCTATATGGAGCCATTGATGAGTAAAGAATTAGAAGCATACTATAATAAATTCAATGAAGAAAAGCGTTTATTGTCTCGTCATGGACAAGTGGAATTTCGCATTACCATGAAATATATTCATCAATATTTAAAACAGATACAAAATCCTAAAATACTGGAAGTCGGTGCTGGAACTGGTCGCTATTGTGTGTCTTTGGCAAATGAAGGATATGATGTTAGTGCTATTGAGCTTGTTAAAAGCAATTTAGGAACTTTAAAAGCTAAAAAAAGTACTGTGAAAGCATTTCAGGGAAATGCGATTGATTTGCATCGCTTTGGTGATGAAAGCTTTGATTGTACATTAGTTTTAGGGCCTTTATATCATTTAAAAGAAAAGGAACAACGTATTCAGGCTTTACAGGAAGCAAAGCGTGTCACAAAGAAAAATGGAATTGTGATGGTGGCTTATGTAATGAATGATTATAGTGTGATTCAACATGCATTTATAGATGGCCATATTTTAGATTGTTTAGATGAATTAGATGATCAGTTTCAAATTCATTCATCTAAAGATTTATATTATCGCACGCGACTGGAATCCATTGATGAATTAAATGAAATCGCAGGATTGAAACGAGAATTAATAGTGGCTGTAGATGGACCAACAGATTATTTACGTCCAGTGATTAATAAAATGAGTGAAGAAGAATTTGAAATTTTTATTCGCTATGTGGAAGCTATAAGCCAAAGAAAGGAATGTCTGGGAGCTAGCAGTCATGTTTTGGATATTTTACGTATTTGATGGTAAAATATACTAAACAAGAAAGAGGGAAAGTATATGAGTTATTCAGTTATTACCATCACAAGAGAATTTGGAAGTGGAGGAAGAACCATTGCTAAAAAATTAGCCGATGAATTAGGCTATGCATATTATGATTATGAATTGGTTCGTAAAATTGCCCAGGAAAGTGGGTTTGCGGAAGGTTTTATTGAAGAATTTGGTGAAGAAGCATCCAGCAGTCATTTCTTTTCTTTCTTTGGAAATAACTGGGGAGCTTTAAGTATCAATGATCAATTGTATTTTGCGGAAAGAAAAGTTATTTTAGAATTGGCTGAAAAAGGAAATTGTATCATTGTAGGTCGTTGTGCAGATTATATTTTAAAAGATCGAAAAGATACTTTAAATGTATTTATTTATGCGGATATGGAATTTAAAAAAGATCGTATCATTAATTTATATGGAGAAACAGATGTTGCGATTGAAAAAAGAATCCTGGAAAAAGATAAAAGAAGAAAATCATATTACAAATATTATACAGATCGAAAATGGAATCGAGCAGCGAATTATCATATTTCATTGGAATCCAGTGAACTTGGTATTGATAAATGTGTAGAAATTATTAAATCCATAGCGCAATAGAAAGTCATCATGACTTTCTTTTTTTTGTTTTGTGCTATAATGAAAGACATGATACAAGAGTCTTTATTTGAAGAAAAAAATGATGCACGTCCATTGGCGGATCGTATGCGACCAGAGTCTTTAGATGAGTATGTGGGACAGAAGCAACTTGTGAATCAAGGCAATATATTGTCGAAGATGATAGAAAACGATCAGTTGACGTCTATGATTTTCTGGGGGCCTCCAGGAGTAGGGAAAACAACTTTGGCTTCTATTATTGCCAAACATACAAAGAGTTATTTTGTGGATTTTTCGGCTGTCACCAGTGGCATCAAAGAAATTAAAGAAGTGATGAAACAAGCGGATCAAAGGAAGATACTTGGACAAAAGACGATTTTGTTTGTGGATGAAATTCATCGTTTTAATAAGGCACAACAAGATGCGTTTTTGCCTTATGTTGAAAAGGGGAGCATTGTATTAATTGGTGCGACAACCGAAAATCCAAGCTTTGAAATCAACAGTGCTTTATTATCTCGTTGTCGAGTTTTTGTGTTGCATTCTTTGGAAGCAAAAGATTTAGAAGAATTGATTGAAAGAGCTTTGGTTTCTGAAAAAGGATTTAAAGACTTAAAAATTGATATATCCAAAGAAGACATTCAGGCCATTGCCAATTTTAGTGCCGGAGATGCTCGTTTTTGTTTAAATACATTGGAAATGGTGGTCTATAATTCACCAAGTGATTTAGATGGAATTCATGTATCAAAAGAAATATTAAAACAATGTCTGCAAAAGCGTTCTCTTTTATATGACAAAAAAGGAGAAGAACACTATAATATTATTTCAGCATTGCATAAAAGTGTAAGAAACAGTGATGTACAAGCATCGATTTACTGGTTAGCCAGAATGTTAGAAGCTGGGGAAGATCCTTTATATATTGCACGAAGACTGGTTCGAATGGCTAGTGAAGACATTGGAATGGCGGATTCCCGGGCATTGGAAATTTGTGTTGCGGCTTATCAGGCGTGTCATTTTTTAGGCGTACCAGAATGCAATGTTCATTTGACGCATGCTGTAGTTTATTTGTCTTTGGCACCAAAGTCCAATGCATTAGAAACGGCATATATGGCAGCCAAAGAAGATGCCTTAACAACATTGGAATTACCGGTTCCTTTGCATATTCGAAATGCACCAACAAAATTAATGAAGGATTTAGGATATAATAAGGGCTATGAATATAGTCATGATTTTGAATATAAAATGACGGATATGACTTGTTTACCTGATGAATTGTTAAATAAAGAATATTATGTTCCAACGAATCAGGGATCAGAAGTTAAGGTTCAAAAGAGACTGGAACAAATTAAGGCTATCAAGGCACAAGTAAGAAGGAGCAGAAGAAAATGAGAATTGAAATTCATTCAATTGAAGAAACGAGAGAATTTGCCAGAAAAATCGCAAAATTGATTGAAAATCATCCTCTTGTGATTACTTTAGATGGAGATTTAGGCGCTGGAAAGACGACTTGGACAAAGGAATTGGGAAAAGCGCTAGGGGTAAAAAACGTGATTAATTCACCGACATTTACCATTTTAAAGTCATATAAACAAGGAAATGGACAGCCTTTTCATCATATTGATGCTTATCGATTAGAAGGCATCAGCCAGGACTTAGGATTTGAAGATTGTTTTGATGAAGGCATCTGTGTCATTGAGTGGTCACATTTTATTGAAGACCAATTACCAGAAGATCGTTTATGTATTTCAATAGAAGAAGGAATGGATGAAAATCGAGTCATCACAATGGAAGGAAGAGGTTGGTTTTCCAATCAAATAGTGGAGGCATATCATGATTAGTTTATGTATGGACAGTGCGTATAAAAATCTGGTATTAGGGATTTATAGAAATGATGTTTTATTGGATGGAATATCCATTGAAGCGTTTAAGAAACAAAGCGAAACAATTTTTGTGGAATTAAATCGTTTATTGAAAAATGTGAAATTAGATTATTGTGACATTGATCGTTTTATTATTACAGATGGACCAGGTAGTTATACAGGTATTCGAATTGCGATGACCATTGCCAAGGTTCTAGCTTCGCAGATGAAAAAAGAATTATATTGTATTTCTACGATGCAGTTGTATGCGGGGATGGATGAAAGTGCCAATGTGGTTTTAGATGCACGTTCAAAAAGAGCTTATGTGGCTCATGTTGAAAAAGGAATTCATGATTGTATCCAAATTTTAAATGTGGAAGATCTTCCTTCTTTTCTACAAGAGCATCCGGGTACTTTATATGGAGATGGGTATTTAATCAATCAACAAGAAACAAAAAGTGATTTTCTTGAAAATTTTATTCAAGTACCGATGCGTAAAATTGAAAATATACATGCTTTGGTGCCACAGTATTTAAAAGAAAGTGATTCATATAAGGTATGATGTTTCGAGAAATGACAGACAATGATTTGGATTGTGTTTTAGAATTAGAACTAAATTGTTTTAAAGAACCATGGAGTGAAAAAGAATGTTTATATGAACTTCATGAAAATCCATTTAGTCATGGATGGATTTTGGAAGATGATGGAATAGTTGGATATGCTTTTCTTTGGGAAACATTTGAAATGGCACAAGTTGCTCGTATTGGAATTGCTTCTTCGTTTCGAAAAAAAGGATATGGACATGTTTTATTGCAGTATTTGATTCAAAGAGCCAAGGAACAAGAATGCGAATTCATGACTTTAGAAGTTCGTGCTTCAAATGAAGCGGCTTTGGCTTTGTATAAAAAGAATGGGTTTATTCAAGTAAATGTTTCGAAGCATTATTATTCCGATGGGGAAGATGCCATCGTTATGACCAAAGCATTGTAGGAGGATATATGATTGTATTGGGAATTGAAAGTAGTTGTGATGAAACAGCGGTTTCCATTGTAAAAGATAAAAAAGAAATATTGGCTTCCATTGTGGCTTCTCAAATTGATGTTCACAAGGAATTTGGTGGCGTTGTTCCTGAAGTAGCCAGTCGAATTCATGTGGAAAATATTTCATATTGTATTGAACAAGCCTTTGAAAAAGCACACATGACAATGGAAGATATAGATGTAGTGGCTGTCACAAAGGGACCAGGATTGATTGGTTGTCTTCATGTGGGTGTGCAGGCAGCTAAAGCATTGGCTTTTGCGTATCATAAACCATTGGTACCGGTTCATCATTTAGCTGGACATATTTATGCCAATGAATTGGTTGTAGATTTAGAGTTTCCGGTATTGGCTTTAGTGGTATCGGGAGGAAATTCAGAATTGGTGTATATGAAAGATGAAACGAGTTTTGAGATTTTGGGACAGACACAAGATGATGCCATTGGAGAGGCTTATGATAAAGTGGCTCGTGTTTTGAATTTAGGATATCCTGGTGGGCCAAAAATTGATCAATTAGCTAAACAAGGGTCGCCTGTTTATGCTTTGGCTAAGCCAAAGACACAGGGAAAATATGATTTTAGTTTTTCGGGATTAAAGAGTAGTGTTCTTCAATTTGTGAAGCGACAAGAAAGATTGAATCAGAGTTATGATATGAAAGATTTAGCGGCTTCTTTTCAGGAAACAGCTTTAAATGAGATTTTTGATAAAGTCAATGCGGTTTTAATGGATTATCCAGAAATTAAGCACTTTGTAGTGGGAGGCGGTGTTAGTGCCAATTCTCGTTTACGTGAAAAGATTGAAGAATTAAAAGATAAATATCCAAATGTAACGTTTACGGTTCCGCCAATGTCTTGTTGTACAGACAATGCGAATATGATTGCGATTGCAGGTCAAATTGCGTATGAAAGTGGTCGAAGAGCTGATGATGATTTAACGGCTGATTCAGGTTGGGATATTCAATAAAAGGTGTCAATTACGACATCTTTTTTTTACATTTATTTTACGATTTTATGTTTTTTATTTTTACAAAGCCTTTCTATCATATAACCGTGATCACGAGATGGAAAGGAAAAAATTTTATATGAAGAAATTATTAAAAGTCGCAACTGCTTTAACTTTGTGTGCCTCTGTTTTAGCTGGTTGTTCAAGTAATGAAAGTGTAAGTGGATCTGTGTCTTTAGCTGGAAGTACTTCCATGAATAAATTATGTGATGCGTTATCTGAAAAATTTATGGAAGAATATCCTGATATCAATGTTCAAGTGGAATATACAGGTTCTACAGCTGGTTTGGAAAGTTTAAGTGCTGGTAGTGTGGATATTGGAAATGCTTCTCGTAGTTTAAGTGATGATGAAAAAAATAGTGGTTTGGTTGAAAATGTTGTAGCCGTTGATGGTATTGCTTTAATCGTAGATAAAGACAATGGTGTAAAAGATTTAACAACAGATCAATTGGCTTCAATTTATAAAGGAGAAATCACAAACTGGTCTGAAGTAGGTGGAAGCGATCAAGCTATCGTTGTGATTGGACGTGAAAATGGTTCCGGGACAAGATCTGCTTTTGAAGAATTAGTTGGTGTTGAAGAAGAATGTGCTTATGCACAAGAATTGGATTCAACTGGTGCTGTATTAGGTAAAGTCGCAGCTACACCTGGTGCAATTGGGTATGTTTCACTAGATGTTGTAGATGATTCTGTTTCAATGGTTTCTTTAAATGGTGTAGAAGCAACAGAAGAAAATATCTTAGCAGGGGATTATTTGTTATCTCGTCCATTTGTAATGGCTACAATGGGTGCTATTGATGAACAAAATGATGCAGTAAAAACTTGGTTTGAATTTGTACAGTCAGATGAAGGTCAGGAAGTTATTACATCTTTAGGATTAATCCTTCCTGATGCACAATGATTTCTAAAAAAGAACGAATAGCGAAATGGGTTGTCACGGGATGCGCTTCTGTGGCAATTTTCGCTATTTGTTCCATTACGATTTATATGATTTTAAAAGGAGTTCCGGCTCTTTTTAAAGTAGGTCCTTTTGAATTATTGTTTTCTACAGAATGGAAACCAACGGGATCTAATCCATCTTATGGTATTTTATATATTATTTTATCGTCTTTATTGGCAACTCTTTGTTCCGTAGGAATTGGTGTTCCTATTGGTTTGATGACAGCAGTTTTTTTAACAGAAGTTTCAAATAAAAAATTGGCTTCTATTGTTTCGCCTGCCGTCGAATTATTGGCAGCTATACCTTCAGTTATTTATGGTTTGCTGGGAATGATGATTTTAAATCCGGTTTTATATAAATTAGAAAAATTAATTTTTGAAAATTCTGCAACCCATCAATTTACTGGTGGTGCCAATATGCTGGCAGCCATCATCGTATTAGCTATTATGATTTTACCAACAGTGATTAATATGAGTGCCAGTGCTATTCGTGCAGTTCCAGGTAGTTTGAAACAAGCGAGTCTAGCATTGGGAGCCACAAAAATGCAGACAATTTTTAAAACGGTTTTACCTGCTGCAAAATCTGGAATTGTTGCTGGTATTGTATTAGGAATTGGTCGTGCCATTGGAGAGGCAATGGCTATCAATATGGTTTCTGGTGGATCGGTTAATATTCCTCTTCCATTTAATTCAGTTCGTTTTTTAACGACACAGTTGGTTAGTGAAATGAGCTATTCACAAGGTCTGCATCGTGAAGTTTTGTTTACAGTTGGATTGGTTCTTTATATTTTTATCATGATTATCAATTTTGTGTTGTTGAAAGTGAAAAAGAAGGGAGAACAACATGCATAAGCGAGTACGAATTATGGATTCCATTCTATATGGCATCATTTATATATGCGCCAGTTTTTCAGTTTTATTGTTGGTTGGTATTTTAGCGTATGTATGTGTAAAAGGAATTGGCGCTATTAATTGGTCGTTTCTAACGAGTGTGTCTTCTTCTTTAAAAGGAACAGTGGGAATTGCAGGAAATATTGTCAATACTCTTTATATTATTGTGTTGTCAATGATTGTGTCTTTACCTATTGGAATTGGAGCCGCTATTTATTTGAATGAATATGCTAAGCCTGGAAAATTAGTCAATATGATTGAATTTGCGATTGAAACTTTGGCTGGAATTCCTTCTATTATTTATGGTTTGTTTGGGATGATGTTTTTTGGGCAATCTTTAAAGATGGGGTATTCCTTATTGACGGGTTCATTAACCCTGTCTTTAATGATTCTTCCTTTAATTGTTCGAAATACACAAGAATCTTTAAAAACAGTTCCAGATAGTTATCGACAAGGAGCTATTGGTTTAGGAGCCGGAAAATGGTATATGATTCGAACGATTTTGATTCCTTGTTCGCTTCCAGGCATTATTACAGGTGTCATTTTATCGGTAGGACGAATTGTTGGAGAATCTGCGGCTTTATTATTTACAGCTGGAAGTGCCAAAATTCTTCCAAAGACTTTCAAAGGATTGTTTAGTAAGATTTTCCAATCTGGTGGTACAATGACGATTCAGTTGTATTTAAGTGCTACCGCCGATGGTGATTTTAGTACAGCTTTTGGAATTGCGTTTGTTTTGATTGTGATTGTATTTGGAATCAATGTCTTAACAAAGGTTTTGGCGAAAAAATTTGATAATACGAAGAGGTAAGGTATGGAAAATATTATTGAAGTGCGTGATTTGAATTTGTTTTATGGTGAGAAACAAGCTCTAAAAAATATAAACATGGATATAAAAAAGAATTCAATCACTGCGTTTATTGGTCCTTCTGGATGTGGTAAATCGACTTTCTTGCGTACTTTGAATCGAATGAATGATTTAATTGATGGGGTTCGTATTGAGGGTTCAATTAAAATTGATGGAAAAGAGATTTATGATAAAAATGTGGATACAATTTCTTTAAGAAAAAAAGTTGGAATGGTTTTCCAGCAGCCAAATCCTTTTCCAATGAGTATTTATGATAATATTGCGTATGGTCCTAGAGTACATGGAATAAAGGATAAAAAACAATTGGATCAGATTGTGGAGAATAGTTTAAAACAGGCTGCTATTTTTGATGAAGTAAAAGATAGTTTAAAGAAATCGGCTTTGGGTTTATCGGGTGGACAGCAACAACGTATTTGTATTGCCAGAGCATTGGCTGTGCATCCAGAGGTTTTATTGATGGATGAACCAACAAGTGCTTTGGATCCAATTTCGACTTTAAAAATTGAGGAATTGATGGAGCAGTTAAAGAAAAATTATACAGTAGTCGTTGTTACACATAATATGCAGCAGGCTGCTCGTGTAAGCGATGATACAGCGTTTTTCCTGGTTGGGGATTTAGTGGAATTTGGTAGTACGAAACAGATTTTCTCGTATCCAAAGGATAAACGTACAGAAGATTATATTACAGGAAGGTTTGGATAATGCGATCAAAATTTGATGAACAATTAAATCAATTGCATATTGATTTATTGGATATGGCTTATTTAATTCAGAATGCGATTCAAAATGCGATGAAGGTGTTTTTTGAAGCGGATATTGAAGGTGCAAAAACAATAATTAAAAACGACGAAAATATTAATCATTATCAAAAGAAAATTGAAAATATTTGTTTTAATTTATTGATTCAGCAACAACCAGTTGCCAAGGATTTAAGAACAATTACAGCGGCATTAAAAATGGTAACCGATATGGAACGTATTGGAGATCATGCTTCAGATATTTCAGAATTGGTTATTGATATGTCGGATTGTCCGATTTTATTTAATGTAGATCATTTTAAAGAAATGTATACAGGCGTGGTTTCGATGTTGATTCAAAGTATAAATGCTTATGTGTCCAGGGATATTGAATTGGCTAGAGACGTGATTCAAAAAGATGATGCAGTGGATCGTTTATTTGACCAGAATAAAGAGGATTTAATTGAATTGATTCATTTGAATTCGGAAAAAGGAAAAGCAGCGGTTGATTTATTAATGGTAAATAAGTATTTAGAGCGTATCGGAGATCATGTGACAAATATTGCGGAATGGGTTATTTATTCATTAGATAATAAGCCAGTAGAAAATGAATAGCTCGGAATTTCCGAGCTATTTTCTCATGTAATAAAAGATGGCAGTGTATCCGAATAGTATCATCGTTGATAAAATAAGGATGGCGTTTGTTGGATATTGAAATGGAATGGATAAAATAAATCCAATCAGGAGTCCAATCATTGAAATGAGAAATATATTAAGTTTTTTAGTCATAGTATTCACTTCCTTCAATAAAAAAAATAAAAGAAAATTGTAAAGTCCAATATCTATTTTGTGTAAATCTTTGGTAAAACATATAAATTTTACATGCCCTTTACATTAAAATTTACTTAGAATTTACAAATCATTTTTATAGTAGAAATACGAAAGGACAATAAGATATATGGATATATTTAGTGTTTTATCAATGATAGGTGGTCTTTCGTTATTCTTATTTGGAATGAGTATAATGGGAGATGGATTGACGCAATTATCTGGTGGACGACTGGAACGTATTTTGGAAAAATTAACGTCAAAACGTATTATGGCGGTTTTATTAGGGGCTTTGGTGACAGCTGTCATTCAGTCTTCTTCTGCTACAACAGTTATGGTTGTTGGATTTGTGAATTCTGGAATCATGAAATTAAATCAGGCGGTGGGTATTATTATGGGTGCCAATATTGGAACAACTGCTACTGCCTGGATTTTATCGTTAACTGGGATACAAAGTAGTAATGTCTGGATTCGTTTATTAAAGCCGAGTTCGTTTTCACCGATATTGGCTTTGATTGGAATTCTTTGTTATATGTCAAAGAAAAGTGATTTCAAAAAGAATCTGGGGATGATTTTATTGGGATTTGCGACTTTGATGTTTGGAATGGATACAATGAGTGCATCAGTTGCGCCTTTAGCCGATAATGAAGCATTTACAAGTATTTTAACAATGTTTTCTAATCCGATTTTAGGAATTTTAGCAGGAGCTTTATTAACGGCTGTCATTCAATCGTCTTCGGCTTCAGTAGGAATTTTACAGGCTTTATGTATGACAGGAGCGATTCGTTATAATGTAGCAATTCCTATTATCATGGGACAAAATATTGGAACTTGTGTAACGGCTTTATTGTCTTCCATTGGAGCAAATATTAATGCTAAAAGAGCGGCTATGATTCACTTGATTTTTAATTTAGTGGGTTCTCTTGTGTTTATTGGTGTGTTTTATGGAATCAATATGTTTGTTCATTTTGAATTTTTAAGTGATGTGACTTCTGCAGCTTCTATTGCAGTGATTCATAGTTTATTTAATGTAGGCTGTGTTCTGGTTTTACTTCCTTTCAGTAATTATTTGGTGAAATTAGCTACAGTTTGTATTCCAGAAAAGAAAGAAGACACACAGGAAAATCCGGTCATGGTATTGGATCCTCGTTTCTTGGATCAACCTGGTTTTGCGATTAAACTGGCACAGGAAGCTGTTGTGGATATGGCGTATTTGTCAAAGAAGTCGTTTTTGATTGCGGTTGATAATTTGAAATTTCCATCGGATGAAAAGCGAAATGAGGTTTATGAAATTGAAAAGAAAGTGGATTTATATGAATCGGAACTGAATTCGTATTTGATAAAATTATCGAGTCAGAATTTGTCGAGTGATGATAGTAAGGTTTTATCTTTATTGCTTCATTGTATTAATGATTTTGAAAGGATTTCAGATCATTCCATCAATGTGATCGAAAGCAGCGATGAATTGATAAAAAATAAGATTCAGTGGTCAAAGAAAGCAAAAGTGGAATTGGATATTTTTGCACAAGCTATTCAGGATATTTTGGATTTAACAGTCGATGTTTTTGCGACAATGGATACAGAAAAATCAAAAGAAGTGGAGCCATTGGAAGAAGTAGTAGATAAATTGAGCGTTGAAATGAAAAAGCGTCATATTATGCGTCTTAGAAGTGGCGAGTGTTCTTTAGATGCAGGCTTAATTTTGGAAGATATTATTATTTATTATGAAAGAGTAGCGGATCATTGTTCCAATGTCGCAAAGGATTTAATGAGTATGGATGACTTGATTTTAGATGCAACGTGGTTTAAAGATGAGTATAATAAGATTAAGGATGTTTATGTTTTGCCTTAGAAAAGAGGATATATGACACTGATTTATATTGTAGAAGACGATGCAAGTATTAGTGAAATTGAAATGATTGCTTTAAAAAACTGTAACTATGATGTTAGGACTTTTGATCGTTCGTCTACTTTTTTTAAAAAATTAGAAGATACGCTTCCGGATTTGGTTTTACTGGATATCATGTTGCCAGATGAAAATGGATATGAAGTCATCAAAAAAATTCGTAAGAACCCAACTTGGCGTCGTTTGCCTATTATTATGGTGAGTGCTAAGTCAACTGAAATTGATATGGTTCGTGGATTAGATGAAGGGGCAGATGATTATATTAAAAAACCTTTTTCTATTATGGAATTGATTTCACGTGTCAAGGCTTTGCTTCGTCGAACACAAGATAAGGATCCTGTTTTATTGAAAGTAAATGATATTACACTGGATTATACGAGACATATTGTTTATGTAAAAGATGAAATTGTAGAATTAACATATAAAGAATTTGAGTTGCTTCGTTATTTAATGATTAATGTAGAAGTGGTTTTATCAAGGGATGCTATTATGCGTGTGGTATGGGATACGGATTTTGAAGGAGAGAGTCGAACCGTGGATATGCATATTAAGACGCTTCGTCAAAAATTAAAGGAAAGTGGAAAGTGCATTAAGACGATTCGAAATGTTGGTTATGTACTTCAAAGAGTAAGTTCAAATGAAACAGAAAATTAGTATTCGTTTGTTTTTGATTGCTTTATTGGCTATTTTTTTAACGGCATCGGGTATTATTTATGGTTCATATTCGACTTTAGAGTCTCAGGTTCAAAAAGATTTACAAATTCATGCGAAATTAATTGATGAGTCGGGTGTTTTTCAGCGGTATTATCAAGAAGGAAATTTAGATTCGATTCCGGATTTATTTGCGGATGCCATCAAAGAGAATTTACGTATTACGTGGATTGATCAAGATGGAACGGTTTTATATGATAATGATGTTGATGTGAATTCTTTGAGCAATCATTTGGATCGTCCGGAAATTAAGCAGGCCATTGAAACAGGTACTGGGCAATGTGTTCGTCAATCGGATTCATTGAAAATGAATACGTATTATTATGCACTTCGTTTAAGTGATGGAACGATTTTACGTGTTTCTATTATGTCAAAAACGATTGTGAGTATTTTTCTTTCAATGGTTCCTTATATTGTGATTGTATTGATTGTGATTTTATTGATTTGTTTTGTGTTATCGCATTTATTAACGAAATTATTGTTAGAGCCAATCAATACAATGGCAGAAAGTTTAGATGATTCTATCGCAATGCCTTGTTACAAGGAATTAATTCCTTTTGCGAATAAAATTCGTTCGCAACATGAAAATATATTAAAAGCAGCAAAGTCCAGACAAGATTTTACAGCCAATGTTTCTCATGAATTAAAGACGCCTTTAACGGCGATTAGTGGATATGCAGAATTGATTGAGAATCACATGGTTCAAAAGGATCAGGAAGTCTATTTTGCAAAACAAATTCGAGACAATGCGAATCGTTTATTGGTTCTGATTAATGATATTATTCGTTTATCAGAATTGGATCATAGTGAAGTACATAGTGATTTTGTTTCGATTCATTTATTGGATGTGGCAAAAGAGGTTTGTGATAATCTGCAAGTAAATGCCCAAAAAAAGAATGTGTCTTTAACTTGTACTGGCAGTGATGAAGTGATTCTATCGAATCGGGAGTTATTAAATGAATTGGTTACAAATCTGGTTCAAAATGCGATTCAATATAATAATGAAGGTGGCAAAGTAGAAGTTAGTATATATAATGATAATGGTGTTGTTTTAAGTGTTAAAGATAATGGAATTGGAATTCCAAAAGATGTACAGGATCGTGTTTTTGAGCGATTTTATCGTGTTGATAAGTCGCGTTCTCGTCAAACAGGGGGAACGGGGCTTGGTTTGGCAATTGTGAAACATATTGTAGAAATTCATGATGCAAAGATTGAATTGGTGAGTGATGTGGGAAAGGGTTGTCATATTTTTGTTCGTTTTTAGGTCTTTCTTAGGAAAGATCTTTTCTTTATTTTAAATGTAAAATCTGTGTAAAATATAATAGTCGTAAGTAAAATTTAGTTGAAATATATGTAAGATAAAGTAAAATTATTTTGTAAAGGCTTTAATAGTCTTTTGGTTTAGGAGAGAAAAGATGATTACAATTATAGTTGAGTTGATGGGAGGCCTTGGACTTTTTCTTGCTGGGATGAATATGATGAGTCATGGTATTGAAAAAGTTGCTGGTAGTAAACTTCGATCTATTCTTGAGGCGTTTACAAAAAATCGTCTAATGGGATTGTTTGTTGGTTTATTTTTTACGGCTGTTATTCAATCTTCGAGTGCTGCAACTTCAATGGCAGTGAGTTTTGTGAATTCGGGATTAATGAATTTAGCACAAGCAAGTGGAATTATTTTGGGGGCTAACATCGGTACAACGGTTACGGCTTTACTGGTTGCGTTTAAATTAAGCGCAGTAGCGCCTGTCTTTGTTTTAGCAGGGGCAATCATGTGTAATTTCTTTAAAGCACCTATGGTTAAAAAATCAGGTGAAATTGTATTGGGATTTGGTATCTTGTTTATGGGTATTTCAGCTATGTCCAGTGCAATGGGTGTTTTAAGAGATATGCAATTTGTCATTGATTTCCTGGCAAATTTCACAAATCCTTTCCTGGGAATGTTATTGGGATTGGTTATTACATCGGTTGTGCAATCTTCTTCTGTAACGGTCAGTATTTTAGTTGTTATGGCTTCTCAGGGATTAGTGGACTTACGTATTTGTATGTTTGTTATTTTGGGATGTAACATTGGAGCATGTACTTCTGCTTTATTAACGGCATTGAGTGGTGGAAAAAATGCGAAGCGTACGGCTTTGATTCATTTGTTATTTAATGTTTTTGGAACTGTCTTAATGTTTGTTTTATTATTAGTTGTTGGTGATTTTATTGAAAGCATTGTATTGATGGTTGCCGGTGGTGGAACGGATTCTGGTACACTGGGTCGTCAAATTGCGTATACGCATTTTTTATTCAAGGTATTCCAGGTTATTGTTTTCTATCCATTTATGAATTGGATTATTAAGTTAACGTATTTAATTGTTCCTGGAGATGATACAGTTCCTGAAGAAAAAGACAATGAATATGTTGCGCATTTCATCAGCAATGCTCTTCCAGATCCTTCTGTAGCTGTTTATGTTGCGATAAAGGAAATGGAGCGCATGGCTTATATGGCATTTAATAACTTAAATTTAGCCATTGAGTGTTTGATTGATGTAGATGAAGATGGGGCTAATCAGGTTCATGAAACAGAAAAGTATATTAATTATTTAAATACTGAGATTAATAATTATTTAATTAAGATTAACCAGAATGCGATTCCTTTAGGAGATGCTAACAAAATTTCGGCTTATTTCCATGTAAATGGAGATATTGAACGTATTGGGGATCATGCTGAAAGCATTGCGGATATGATTTCTTTGTTCAAAGAAAGAAACTTGTCTTTGTCTCAACAAAGTATTGATGAGCTTCGTGAAATGATGGGAACTGTTAATGTGATTTTAGACAAGTCTTTGAAGATGTTCGTTTCAGGAGATGAATCATATATGAAAGATATTCAGGATTACGAAAATCGTATTGATCGTTATGAAAAGACTTTACAAGATGCTCATATTACGCGTTTAAAAGAAGGTGTTTGTTCAGCTCGTGCGGGTGTTTATTTTGCGGATGTTATTTCTAGCTTGGAACGTGTAGGCGATCATGCAACAAATATTGCTTTTGCGTTATCAAAATCAAATGTAGATGAATAAGCGAGAGGGGTTCTTCTCGTTTTTCTTTTGGGATAGTGCTTTCTTATGGTATCATGTATGGGTAAATAGGAGGATTCACAGTGAAAAGAGAACTGGTAGTTGTTATCGATTTTGGTGGTCAATATAATCAATTGGTTGCGCGTCGTGTGCGTGAATGTAATGTATATTGTGAAATTTATTCATATAAAACGCCTATTGAAAAAATTAAGGAAATGAACCCAAAGGGAATTATTTTAACAGGTGGACCGAATAGTTGTTATGAAGATAATTCACCAACTTGTTCAAAGGAATTATTTGAGTTAGGTATTCCTGTTCTGGGTCTTTGTTATGGAGCTCAATTAATGCAGCATGTATTGGGTGGAAAAGTTGAAAAAGCAGATGCTCGTGAATATGGGAAAACGGCTTTAATTCATAAAAATAATTCAGTATTATTTGAAGGAGTTCCATATCACTCTTCTGTTTGGATGTCTCATTTTGATTATATTTCGAAAGTGGCGCCTGGATTTGAAATTACTTCTTATACTGATAATTGTCCATGTGCTTCTTGTGAAGATGTTACGAATCAAAACTATGCGATTCAATTTCATCCCGAAGTATTGCATACAGACTATGGAAAAACAATTTTAAAGAACTATGTTATGAATGTTTGTCAATGTTCTGGTGATTGGCGAATGGATGCATTTGTGGAAGAACAAATTAAATTGATTCGTGAAAAAGTTGGAAATGGTAAGGTTTTATGTGCTTTAAGTGGTGGTGTGGATTCATCGGTTGCAGCTGTTTTATTATCAAAAGCCATTGGAAATCAATTAACTTGTGTATTTGTGGATCATGGGCTTCTTCGTAAAAATGAAGGCGATGAAGTCGAGGCTGTATTTGGTCCAGATGGAGAATATGACTTAAACTTTATTCGTGTTAATGCGCAAGAGCGTTATTATGAAAAATTAAAAGGTGTGACAGAACCAGAAAGAAAACGTAAAATCATTGGAGAAGAATTTATCCGTGTTTTTGAGGAAGAAGCACAAAAAATTGGCAAAGTAGATTTCTTAGTACAGGGAACTATTTATCCAGATGTTGTAGAAAGTGGATTGGGTGGAGAATCTGCTGTTATTAAGTCTCATCATAACGTGGGTGGATTACCAGATGTGGTAGATTTTAAAGAGATAATTGAACCTTTACGTGATTTATTTAAAGATGAAGTCCGTAAAGTGGGATTGGAATTAGGAATCCCTGATTACTTAGTCTTTAGACAACCATTCCCAGGACCTGGTTTAGGTATTCGTATCATCGGAGAAGTTACAGCTGAAAAAGTTCGTATTGTTCAAGATGCTGATGCGATTTATCGAGAAGAAATCGCAAAAGCTGGTTTGGATCGCAGTATTGGTCAATACTTTGCGGCTTTAACAAATATGCGTTCTGT
Organism: Floccifex sp.; assembly: GCF_051873555.1. Taxonomy (GTDB): domain Bacteria; phylum Bacillota_I; class Bacilli_A; order Erysipelotrichales; family Erysipelotrichaceae; genus Floccifex. The sequence goes on from NZ_JBJEEY010000063.1 coordinate 51,136, forward strand.
TGGTGTTATGGGAGATGAAAGAACATATGACTATGCCATTGCACTAAGAGCCGTTAATACAGTGGATTTTATGACAGCTGAAGCAGCACAAATTCCATATGATGTATTAAATAAAGTAATGTCTCGTATTATTAATGAAGTACGAGGTGTAAACCGCGTAATGTATGACATTACAAGTAAGCCTCCAGGGACAATCGAGTTCGAATAAAATGAGCAAAACGCCGAGAAATCGGCGTTTTTAACTGGTTTATAAGTTGTTTTTATCGTCAACTAATATGAATACTGAATATGGAGATTTAGAATTTCCTTCTCTTTTAATAATATTTTTTTCAATAAGTGGGTTTATTACTCTAGATAAAAATGTTGATCTACTTTTATAAGGAGTAACACCTTGTAATTCGTTTATTTGTTTTGGACCGCTTTTTAGCAAATGTATTATCACTTCTTCATAATTTTTTAAGTCTGTAATATTATCGACGTCTAATTCTTTCACCTCTTCGTTGTACAAAAGATCATAAAGCTTTAAGGATAGAAAACCTGGATATGCAGAAACAACTGGTTGTTTGTTTTCAGGTGCTTTCTTATAACACTCTACGATTGTCTGAAATCCTGTGCCACCACGTTCCATTAGATTTGCAATATCCAGACATGCTGCTATTATTGTGTTTCTTCTAATGGAAGGAATGGTGCCAACAGGATATTCTTCGTATGGCTTTGGAAGCAACCATGATCCAGGGGATACAACCTCAATCCTATCATCATAAATATCTACATCAATCTGCGTTCCCATGATTGAATAATCACGATGTGCTATTGCATTAACCAGTATTTCTCTTATTGCTTCTTTAGGATAGGAACGTACTTCTTCTCTTCCTCCGTTTGCTGCCTTTTTCCATCCGGATTTTGTGTTTCTTTCAATAAAATTGAGTGTTGAAGAAAAAACATCTAATAAAGGTCCTTTATATCTACCAGTATCTAAAACAGTGCCAACTTTGTTAATTCCTTTCCAAAGTCTGCAACATATTAAAGAATCATCGTTATCATAGTCATCTTTAAACATTAGTAGCCCGGTTGATGAATAGCCGTCTTTTGATACAATTTGTTCATTTTGTAATTCTTTTAAGCTCGGGATGCTGTGGTCGGTTCGATAAATGCTACATGTCGAAAGATATTTGCTCCAGTCTGATTCTTTATATAAGATTTCACTTATTGAATTATCGACACCATATTTACGCTTAGATAGTGAGATAATGTCTTCTGGAGTGGCAGGAGTTGTATTTCCATCGCCTTTAACATAAACAGTTTCGTTAAAATCTCCATCTCTATATCTCACAACAGAGTCGGAAGAATATATTTTTACTGCCAAAACAAATTTTTCAGCATCGTTATCAACGCTCCTCATAGAATATGATATTTTTGTATGTGGAAAAATGTGTCTATCATTAATAATCGCAATAAGATTTTTTGTTTTATCAATCTCTTCAATCGAAAGTCCAAAAACATCTCGATTATTGGAAACACCAACAAAGATTATTCCGCCATCACCATTAGCATATCCAACAATAGTTTTTGCCCATTTCAATGGGTTATCGGATGATAAAATGCTTTTGAGTTCATAGTGCAAATCTTCTGTTATGACATCTGGATATAGTTCGTTAATTCTCAAATTAATCACCTCGCAATAATTATATCAACATTTCGCAAACATTTCGATAACATTTCGCAAACATTTCGAATTACGAATAGTTAAAGTAATGCTTGTTGGATATGGTCCAAAAACAATACGCATTTCATAATCTGTCAGTTCAATGTTTGCTGGAATTACATCGACATCCTCTTCATGTTTTAAGATTAGA
>NZ_JBJEEY010000064.1:0-11698 GCF_051873555.1 Floccifex sp.
GGGTGCTGTAACCCCTCGAATTTGTAAAAACTCAACTATTCGTTACAGCCCCTATATGATTTGAAAAATATAAAACTTTAAATAATCTGTTTCTTCTACATTCCATAAAATTGGATGATCACAAGCTTGTTGACGAGCTTCAATTTGTCGTAAAGACACATTGGCATCTTTGGCTGCTTCTTTCAACATTTTTCTAAAGTATTCATCTTTCATAAAATGAGAACAAGAACAAGTGGCTAAATAACCACCACGAGGTAGAATCTTCATGGCTCTATAGTTGATTTCTTTATAGCCTCTAGTGGCATCTTTTATAGTTTGTCTGCTTTTTGTAAATGCAGGTGGATCTAAGATAATAAAGTCATAAGGGTGTTTCTTTTCTTTATCGAGTTGTGTTAATAATTCAAATACATCACAGACCTCAAAAGAAATATTGTCAATTTTATTTCGTCTGGCATTTTCTTTAGCCATTTCAATAGCACTTGCCGATATATCAACACTTGTGACGTGTTTAGCCTTTCCTTTTGCTGCATTTAAACCAAAAGAACCTGTGTGAGTAAAACAATCTAAAATGGTTTTATCTTTTGAAATGCGGGCAATTGCTTTTCGATTGTATTTCTGATCTAAAAAGAATCCTGTTTTTTGTCCGTTTTCTACATCCACCAAATAAGAAATTCCGTTTTCTATGATTTCTACAATCGGACTTTCTGGATGAGGACACTTTTCATACCATCCTTTTTCTTCTTTCATGCCTTCTAAAGTACGAATGGAAACATCGTTTCTTATATAAATTCCTTCAATGGTTTCTCCCATTTCATTCAGGCAATGATAAAAAGCCTGTAAAATAATATCTTTTATTTTTTCCATGCCCAATGAAACAATTTGAACCGATAATAAAGTGTTGAAACGATCAATGGTTAATCCCGGAAATTGATCGGCTTCACCATGAACAAGTCGGCAACATTTGAAGTCTTCATCTGGCATAACGGTTTTTCTGTATTGAATCGCATATTGAACACGGCGAATCCAGAAGTTTTCATCAAAGGTATCATTGGCATTGCGAGAAATTAAGCGAACACGGATTTTGGAATGAGAGTTATAGAAACCAGTTCCTATATATGTTTGGTTGGCAAGTACATCCACTAATTGTCCATCTACACAATCAATTTCACGGATAACTTCACCTTCATATACCCATGGATGCCCGTTTTGCAGGAATTTTTTTCCTTTTGGTGTAATTTGTACGATGGGGTAATTTCGAATTGTTTTCATTTCTTTTTTTTCTTCTTTCTAACGGAATATCCAAAACTTCCTAAGACTTGATTTAAATCATAATATTCACCATGTGAATATACTATAGGATCACTTTTTTCTAAAGCCAGGCGCCCATTTTCTTCCAGACAATTTTCATCTACTTGTACATTGGTTACAGTAGCAATAAACATATGATGACTTCCTAGTTCTAAGATATCATTGACTTTGCATTCAATATTAACAGGGCTATCTTTTAGAATCGGACAATTAATGGTTTGTGCTTCCTGGCATTCTAGTTGCATAGCTTCAAATTTATTGACTTGGCGACCAGAACGAACGCCACAAAAATCAACGGCTTTCACTAATTTCTTTGTTGTTAAATTAATTGTGAAGACTTTACTTTTTTTTATGAGTTCATAAGAATAACGTTCTGGACGAACAGAAATATATACCATAGCTGGATTGGTACAAATGGTTCCTGTCCAGGCTACGGTAAAGACATTGTCGATATTTTCATGTCGACAAGTCACTAATACAACTGGAAGAGGATATAACATGTTTCCAGGTTTCCATGATTGTTTCATAGATGATTTTCCTTTCTGAGTTTTCTTCGAATGCGATTGATGTGTCGTTCAAAGTCACCGTTATTAATAATTTCAGCTAAGATGTATTGATCTAAAGTTGGAACGGTGCAGGAATAAAAACTGATTTTTTCACAAAATGATTTTGTGTAGTTTTTGGGTAAAACCATATAGCCAATTCGAATAGAAGGGGCAATGGTTTTTGAAAACGTATTGATATAGATTACGGAGTCATTTGGTTCTAGAGAATAAATGGTATCGACTATTTTTGTGGATAAACAAAATTCTGAATCAAAGTCGTCTTCAATTATAAAGCCTTTTCTTTCTTTGGCAAAATTGATGTATTCATTTCGTTTGGAAATACTTGCTGAAATGCCACTTGGAAAACTATTATAAGGTGTCACGTGTAATACAGTGGCTTTTGTGTTTTTTAAGTATTCACTTTGAATACCATCACTTCCCATTTTTAATAAATCTGTTTGAATATGGTGAGATTGATAGACTTTCTTTATTTTTTCGTAACAAGGATCTTCTAATGCATAGACTCTTTGATTGGATAACATTTGTACAATGAGTCCATATAAGTATTCAGCTCCTGAGCCAATGATGATTTGATTGTTTTCTACATCAATGCCACGGTTTCGTTTTAAATATAAACGAATCGCATTTTTTAATTCTTCACAACCAAAATTTGGTGACTTTACCATAATGTGATCACTATAATCTTGCAGCACTTTTCGAGTGGCCTTAGCATAGAGATGCACAGAAAATGTGTCTTTTTGATTGGTATGGTTGTTTGGTTTATTTATAACTTGAACACTTTGATGGGTGAACCAATCCTGGGTTTGATAAATGACGTAGTAACCGCTTCGTTGTCTGGATTCAATATAGCCTTCATCTAATAAAATGGAATATGCATGTTCCACAGTAATGACACTTGTCTGTGTATCCAGGGCGAGTTGGCGCTTAGAAGGGAGTTTATCTTGATAATGAAGCGTCTGATCGATTATATCATTTTTTATTTGGTGATAGAGTTGTAAATAGGCAGGCTGGTTTGTGTCTTTATTTATTGTATATTTCATTTGAGTGTTTCTTTCTTTTTTAATAGTATCAAAGCTCTATGAATTTTCAAGTTAACTTTATTTGTTTTATGGTACAATATTTTTGAGGTTATTATGGCAAAGAAAAAAAAGAAAAAAGTAAAACGTAATTATCGGCGCTTAAAGAAAATGTTGTTTTGTTTAATTGTGATTGCTATAGCGCTTAATTTTTTTGTGTTCAAAAAAACGAGTCTTAAATTATGGTTAAAGGGATATAATTCAACAGAAAGAGAAGAGTTATTAACGTTATCAAAAGATGAAATTGAGGAATATCTGGCATTAGATGAACGAATTGATTTAGAAGTTTGGGATGAATATTCCAATGGACATCATTATTATGATTATGTTTTATATGACCAGGCCAATAAAGATTTATCTGAAATGACAGTAATCAAAAATGTGGATCGTTTATATGAAGTCTATGAAGAATTAATTAATTTGGGGTATTCCAGAGAATATTGTCGAAGTCATTATGGAGATTATTCCATAGAAGATTTTGAAGTATTTGCGAAAAATCAAATTGATTATGAAACCGCCAAGCCATATTTAAAAATTAAAAACAATGTGATTGCAGATTTACCACAATATGTCAATTCAGGTTCAAGTCCAATTAAAGCCATCATGAAGTATTCCTATGGTTTTATTGATTCCAGCAAGAGCTGTGATTATATTTATGAAGTCGATCCAGAAGATAGTTTAGTGGCTATTGTCAAGAATCGTTTTGTGTTATCGGATAAATATAAACCCGATAATTTAGTGAAGGCAAGTGTGCCAAAAACAGAAGATTGTACAACCAATAAATTAGTGGAAGAAGCGGCTTATGCTTTAGAAGATATGGTTGAAGATGCCAAAGATGAGGATTTAAGTATTGTATTGGTCAGTGGATATGAATCGTATTCATATCAAGAAGATGCATATAATGAAGTCGCCAATATATATGGTCTTTGGTATGCTTCCAGTACAATGATTGAGCCAGGATGCAATGAAAATCAATTGGGAACTTGTGTGGATTTAGAGAGTCAAAGTGTGTTAGATGGCGAAGAATTAGTTTTTGAAGATACAGATGAATATAAGTGGTTAATCAAACATGCCCATGAATATGGTTTTATTCTTCGGTATCCGCAAGGCTATAGTAAAATGACGGGTTCAGACTATAATCCTTGTCATTTTCGTTATGTGGGAGTGGATGTTGCCAAAGAAATTTATGAAGATTTAGATACATTGGAAAACTATGTTCTAACACATGGAATGGATTATTCAATTCGTGTGATTGGAGATGCAGACTAGGTCTGTATCTTTTTTTCAAGGGGGTTTTTATGGAAAAAATTTATGTATGTGGACATCGTCATCCAGATACGGATTCTATTGTTTCATCTATTGCGTATGCGTATTTAAAGCAATGTCAAAATCAAAATGCCATTGCCGCTCGGCTAGGAAATTGCAGTGATGAAACAAAATATTTATTAAATCGATTTGATTTTGATGAGCCAATGTATTTAGACGATGCACGGGTTCGTTTATCAGAAATTGAATTGGAAAAACCTGTCTTTGTATATGAAGAAGAAACAATTTTTGAAACCTTGGAAACCATGAAACGCTACAATCAGCCTTTTGTCAGTGTCGTGAATTCCGATAAAAAAGTTGTGGGAATGATTACACGAAATGATTTAGCTGATATTGGTTTAGGGGATACAGCCGTTGGTATTGATTTATTACAGAATGTGTCTTTAAAAAATATTTGTAAGACTTTACAAGGAAGAATTATTGTGGATGAAGATAAGATGCATTTAAATGGAAAAGTCAGTATTGTGGCTTTATCGTCTCGTTTGAGCCAGGATTATGAAGTTAAGGATCGTATTGTGATTATCGGTGATGATCCCATTTCGCAGAATCATTTAATTCAAAAAGGAGCTGGTTTATTAATTGTGGTTTGGACAAAGTCTATTGCACAAGATGTCATTGAACTAGCTAAGGAATATCATTGTCCGATTATTATTTCTGGACATGGTTCTATGAATACATCTCGTTATTTGTTTTTTTCACCAGTTATATCATCTGTCATGAAAGAAAATCCAATGTGTTTTTATCAGGAAGAGTTTTTAGAAGATGTTGCTAAAAAAATGAGTAAAAAAAGATATAGAGCGTATCCTGTTATCGATCGTGAAAACTATTTAAAGGGGTATATTTTAAAGGATCATGCGATGAGTTATCAAAATAAGTCACTGGTGTTAGTGGATCATAATGAATTTAGTCATTCTGTCAACAATGTGGAAAAAGCCAATATTTTAGAAGTGATTGATCATCATCGTATTAATGATTTTTCTTCGAAAGAGCCAATTTTATTTCGAAATGAAATTGTAGGAAGTTGTGCAACGATTGTTTCTTCGATGTTTATTGAAAAACAAATTGCGATTCCTAAAAAATTAGCGGCATTATTGTTGGGTGCCATTGTATCGGATACATTAAATTTTCAGTCGCCTACAACCACTCAAAAAGATTTGGATATGGCTGATTTTCTTGAATCAATAAGTGGTTTAAATATGGATGAATTGGCTTATGATATTTTATTTATGAATTCTAATCTGGAAAATAAAAATATATATGATTTATTAAGAGAAGACATTAAATCTTTTGATATGGATGGATATACAGTGATGATTGCACAAGTGATTATTCCTTCTTTTGATTGGTTAAAACAAATTCAGAATTCAATTTCAAAGGAGTTAAAAGTATTTGTGACAAAAACGAATTGTGATTTAATTGTATTTGTATTAACGAGTATTGCAGAAAATGGTTCCTATTTCTATTGTGAAGGAAAATTAAAGTCTTGGATGGAAAAGGAATATCCGAATGAAAATCCTGTTTTTATGGAGTCTATGATTTCTAGAAAGAAACAAATTGTTCCATTGATTTCAAGTATTATACAAAAGAATATTTAGAAAGGAGATAGTATGTTTGGTTTTATTTTTAAATTGTTTTTGATTGTGATTATTGTATCTCTTGTGGTTTCTTCGATTCGAATTGTGCCACAGGGAATGTGTTATGTGGTGGAGTTTCTTGGTAAATATAAAGAGACATGGCAAGCAGGTATTCATATGATGATTCCTGTGTTGTCACGTGTGGCTCGTCGTGTGTCTTTGAAAGAACAAGTGGCAGATTTTCCGCCACAATCGGTAATTACTAAAGATAATGTCACAATGGAAATTGATACAGTAGTGTATTATAAAGTATTTGATGCGGCTTTGTTTACGTATGGAGTGGAACAACCCGTGATGGCTTTAGAAAACTTAACAGCGACTACGCTTCGTAATATCATCGGGGACCTGGAATTGGATCAGACTTTGACGTCTCGTGATAAAGTGAATTCTGAAATGAAAATTATCATTGATGAGGCAACCGATGCCTGGGGAATTCGTGTCAATCGTGTGGAATTAAAAAATATTATTCCTCCTCGTGAAATTCGTGATGCGATGGAAAAACAAATGAAGGCAGAGCGTGAAAAGCGTCAAACGATTTTAGAAGCGCAGGCACATAAAGAAAGTTCAATTACACGTGCGCAAGGAGATAAAGAAGCCTTGATTATTCGTGCCCAGGCTGATAAAGAAGCGCGTATTGCCAAGGCTAGTGGAGAAGCAGAAGCCATTCGTTTGGTTTATGAAGCACAGGCAAAGGGAATTGAATTGTTGAAAGAAGCAAAAATGGATGAAAGTGTTCTGGCTTTGAAGAAATTAGAAGCTTTAAAGGAATTGGGTGATGGACGTGCAACTAAGATCATTGTTCCAACTGATTTGACAAAGGCAGCAACGGATTTAACGTATGTATCTGAATTTTTAGGAACGCCTTCAAGTGAGCCAATCGATAAAAGTGAGAAAAGTAAACCAGTTGAAATAGTAGAAGATGTTTGTTGTGAGTCGGATCAAATGAGTGCAGTTACTAAGGAATTTGTTGAAAAACCACCTAAATTTCCCAATTTTTAATTGATTTTTTGTGAAAAAAGGTTTAATATTTTTTCAAACACAGTGAACAGGACCGTGGGTATCGCAAAGAATTTTTAAGAAGCGAGCTGTAGTTGGTGAAAGGCAGCAGAAATTTGGTATTCAGTATCACCTGTGAGTGGCTTAGATGAAATATAAGTAATCTAAGACGGGAATCTCCGTTAAAAAGAGAAGATATTGTTAGATATCTGAGTGTGAGTAAATTCTCAAAGAAGAGTGGTACCGCGGATTATATTCGTCTCTTTGTATTTATATACAAAGAGACTTTTTTTATGAAAACAGGAGGAAAAATATGAACCAGACACTTGAAATTCGATGGCATGGTCGTGGTGGACAAGGGGCGAAAACTGCTGCTTTGTTGCTGGCCGATGTTGCGTTTAAAACGGGAAAACATGTTCAGGGATTTCCTGAATATGGTCCAGAAAGAATGGGAGCACCAATCACGGCTTATAATCGTATCAGCGATTCTGTGATTCGTGTGCACTCTAATATTTATACACCGGATTTGGTGGTTGTTGTGGATGAAACTTTGCTGGATGCAGTGGATGTCACAGCGGGTTTAAAGGAACAGGGTTCCATTATTATTAATACACCAAAATCAAAAGAAGAAGTGATTCCAAAATTAAAGGGATATAAAGGAATGGTTTATGTGGTAGATGCGCGTAAGATTTCGGTTGAATCATTGGGAAAATATTTTCCAAATTCACCTATGTTAGCTGCCACTGTTGCGGTTAGTAAAGTGATGGATAAAGATACTTTTATTCGTGAAATGAGAGCGTCTTATCAGCATAAATTTGCGAAAAAACCAGAAGTAATTGATGGAAATATGAAAGCTTTGACAATGACGTTTGAAGCTCTGGGTTTATAGGAGAGAGTTATGAGATCGGATGTAAAGAAAATTAATGAAAAAACACCTTATCAAGATTTAACAGAAGGACTTCAGATGTTTGCATCGGCAACATCTGTTGAATTTAATACAGGAGAATGGAGAACCGATACACCTGTGTATCTACAAGATCGTTGTAAACAATGTTTATTATGTGTTCCAACTTGTCCGGATTCTTGTATTCCAGTCATCCATAAAAAGCGTCAGGACTTTGATTTCGATCATTGTAAAGGATGCGGAATCTGTGCTAAGAATTGTCCATTTGGAGCCATTGTAATGAGGGAGGGAAGATAATATGGCAAGAAAAGATCGAATGTCAGGAAATGAAGCGACAGCCTATGCGATTCGTCAAGTGAATCCCGATGTTATGCCAGCTTTTCCAATTACACCTTCTACTGAAATTCCGCAAATGGTTTCCAACTACATTGCTAATGGATTAATGGATACAGAATTTATTCCAGTGGAAAGTGAACACTCAAGTATGTCGGCTACTATTGGTGCTCAAGCTGCTGGAGCACGTTCTTTAACAGCTACTTCCTCAGCTGGACTGGCTTTGATGTGGGAAGAATTATTATTAGCTGCCAGCAATCGTATGCCATGTGTTTTGACTTTAGTCAATCGTACTTTATCAGGGCCAATCAATATCAACTGTGATCATACCGATGGAATGGGGGCTCGTGATACAGGATGGATTCAATTGTATTCCGAAAACAATCAGGAAGCTTATGATAATTTTGTCATGGCTTATCCCATTGCAGAGCATAAAGATGTTCGTTTACCGGTCATGGTTTGTCAAGATGGTTTTATTACGTCTCATGCAGTTGAAAATATAGAATTATTAGAAGATGAAGAAGTTAAAAATTTTGTAGGGGAATATGAACCTGAAGAATTTTTATTGAATCCAGGAAAACCGGTTTCTGTTGGGCCATATGCGATTTCCAGTTATGTAATGGAAGCTCGAAAAGCACAAGAAGAAGCTTTAGAAAATGCCAAAGAAGTGATTTTAGAAGTTTCAAAGCGTTTTGAGGAATTGTCAGGGCGTCATTATGGTTTATTTGAAGAATATCGCACAGAAGATGCGGATTATATTATGGTCATTATTGGTTCGGCAGCAGGAACAGCCAAAGAAGCTGTGGATATGTTAAGAGAACAAGGAAAGAAAGTCGGAATTTTAAAATTACGTGTATTCCGTCCTTTCCCTGCAAAAGAAATTGCTCAAGCATTATCGAATTGTAAAGCCGCTGCGATTATGGACCGTGCAGAGAGTTATAACACAAATGGTGGGCCATTGGCCAGTGAAGTCAATGCAGCTTTATTCCGTTTTAAAGTGATGATTGATACAGTGAATTATGTCTATGGATTGGGTGGACGTGATTTTACTGTGAATCATGTGTTTGATGTTTTCAAGGAATTAGAAGACATGATTGAAAAAGGTGTACAACCAAATCAATATCAATACATTGGATTGCGTAAATAGGAGGAAAGAATATGGCAAAATATAATTTTAAAGAAACTGTATCAAAACCAGATCGTCTTGCCCCTGGTCATCGTATGTGTGCTGGATGTGGAGCAACCATTGGTGTTCGTGCTGTTTTAAGAGGTCTTCATGAAGGAGATCATGCTGTTATTGGAAATGCGACAGGATGTCTGGAAGTATCTTCTTTTACGTATCCATATACTGCCTGGACAGATAGTTATATCCACAATGCGTTTGAAAATGCAGGGGCCACTTTAAGTGGTGTGGAAACGGCTTACAAGGCATTAAAGAAACGTGGAAAATTAGATGAAAATGTAAATTATAAATTTATTACTTTTGGTGGAGATGGAGGAACCTATGACATTGGTTTTCAGTCTTTATCAGGGGCTATGGAAAGAGGCCATGACTTAACATATGTTTGTTACGACAATGGCGCTTATATGAATACTGGAATTCAGCGTTCCAGTGCGACACCAAAATATGCAGATACGACAACAACACCAGTGGGATCTCAATCCAATGGGAAGATGCAAAGTCGTAAGGATTTGGCTTCTATTATTGCCGATCACAATGTAGCTTATGTTGCACAAACAACTTTAACAAAAGATTTTAAAGACATTCATACAAAATCTGAAAAAGCAATTTATACGGAAGGGGCTTCTTTTCTAAATGTGATGACACCTTGTCCACGTGGTTGGCGCTATGATGCCAGTGATGTCATGGAAATTTGTCGTTTAGCTGTGGAAACGTGTTATTGGCCTTTATTTGAAGTGGATCACGGTGTGTGGTCTTTGAGTTATATGCCAAAGAAAAAACTTCCCATTGAGGAGTTTCTAAAAACACAGGGTCGTTTTAAACATTTATTTAAACCTGGTAATGAACACTTGATTCAGGAAATTCAAGAAGAAGTGGATCGTCGCTGGGAAGATTTATTATATAAATGCAATCGATAGTTCTCAAAAAAATTGAGAACTTTTTTTCTTGTGTTATACTTTTTTTATGAGAAAAGATTTTTTAAAGTATACGGATATTCCTTTGTTTCAAGATGAAAAAATGTTTAAATACAATTCCGATACCACAGCCCTTGGAATGTCTTTAGAAGATATGAAAAATAAAACGGTATTGGATATGGGATGTAATAATGGATCTTTGTTGTTGTATGCCTATTTAAAAGGGGCTACACATTTTATTGGTTGTGATCTTTTTCAAGAAGCATTGGATTTAGCGCAAATGAATTTGAGTCAGTTTACCAGTAATTATGAATTTCATTGTTGTCGTATACAAGAATTAAAAATAGATCCTGTTGATGTAGTAATTTGTAATCCGCCTTATTTTAAAATGACAAGAGACATTAAAGAAGATGAATATTATAAAAAAGCGATGTTTGAAGAATCTATGCCATTGGAAGATATGTTTCAATGTTTTCGAAGGTTTTGTAAAGACAATGGCGTTGTTTATACGTTATATCCAGCCGATCGTTTTATAGAATTTTATAATATGGCTATTAAATATAAAATGAAATTTATGTCATTAAGATTTGTACATGATAAAAAGAAAAAATTTGCGCTTCGTTTTATTGTAAAAATGAAAATTGGTCCTATGAAACAAATCAATGTATTAAATCCAATATATATTGATCAAGGAGATGTGATTTTATGAAAGTAGAGATTTATCAATTAATTGAAGGTGCCAGGCAGGCAAAAGGATTAACCGTTATTATTGATGTTTTTCGGGCATTTAGCTTAGAAGCGTATTTAATTTCACAAAATGCGAAACAAATTATTCCTGTGGCATCCAAAGAATTAGCGTATTCGTATAAAGAAAAAGATCCTTCTATTGTTTTAATAGGAGAAAGACATGGTGTGATTTTACCGGGCTTTGATTATGGGAATTCACCTTCTCAAGTTAAAAATATTTCTTTTGAAAATAAAGTCATTGTCCATACAACTAGTGCAGGCACGCAAGGACTAGCCAATGCGATTCATGCCAATGAAATTTTAACAGGTAGTTTTGTCAATGCCAAAGCCATTGCTTCGTATATTGAATCCAAGCATCCAGAAGAAGTGTCTTTGGTTTGTATGGGATGGGAAGGAAACCAGGAAACACAGGAAGATACGATGTGTGCGCAATATATTAAGAGTTTATTGGAGCATAGGGAATATAAAGTGGATATAAATCTTTTAAAGAGAACAAGTGGAGCTAAGTTTTTTGATCCAAATCAGATGGATGTTTTCCCAACTGAGGATTTCTTTATGTGTACAAAACTAAATATTTTTCCTTTTGTTTTAAAATATGAAGATGGAATCATTCATCGAATTGACATATAAAAAGTAGACCTTGGTCTACTTTTATCGTACGACAGGCAGTCGTGCTTATAGTTGATAGTAGCTTACTAACTATCAACTGTT
>NZ_JBJEEY010000065.1:0-11619 GCF_051873555.1 Floccifex sp.
CCTCAAAGGTTTTAAATTGGCTTTTTTCTAAACCTCATCTAATTTTAGAGGTCCATTTGTTTTATTTATTCAACAGCTTTTAAAGATTCCACCATTTCCACTTGTTTTAATTTACGACGCATAAATAAGTTGATGATAATATTAAAGACGATAGTTAAACCAAAACTAATCACAAATGACAAGGGCTTAATTGTTCGACCAAACATAATGTCATCCATCTCGGCTAAATTCATGATCAAATGATGAAGACCAATTCCCAGTATTAAACCAGCGATAGCTCCTATAATCGTTAATAACGTACTTTCACGATTGACATAGGCACTGACTTCATGTGGTAAAAAGCCGAGTACTTTAATCGTTGCAATTTCACGGATTCGCTCTGAAATATTGACGTTACTTAGATTATACAAAACTACAAAAGCCAATGAAGCTGCACAAATAACCAGGACAACAACAATCATTGAAATTGAAGAAATCATATTGGTAAAGTTTTCTTCTAATTTTGAATAGAAAGTCACACTCTTTACATTATCAATATTCATCAATTTATTTCCTAATTGTTTTTCAAAACCATCGTCTTGATTATCCAGTCTTAATAAACAAGTATAAGAAGTAGCAGCTTTTGACTTCCATGAACGATAAGTTTCTCTGGAAACAAAAATATGATGACCTACATAGTTTTCATAGATACCAGTAATCTTACAAGAAATTTCTTTGTCATTACTGTCTTTAAAAGAAATTGTATCCCCTACATCTAGATTCATCTTAGAAGCCATTTTCTGAGAAATAAAAATTGAATCTTCTTTCATATCCAATTCATTATTTGAATTGACATCTTTAAATGTTGTGAATTCATCACAAGAATCTAAATCATCAATAATATGAACCGTAACACTCATGTCTTTATTATCAAAATAAGATGTAACAGCCATTTGTTCTTCCACTGTATACGATGAAATCCCATCTAATTGATTGATTTCTTTTGTACTTGGACCACTTAATTTAACTGAAGCATTGTAATGATAAATTTCATTATATTGTTGATGGACTATATCAGAAATACTATCATTGATTCCAAAACCAGCAACTAATAAAGCAGAACAACCCGCAATACCAATGATTGTCATATAGAAACGCTTTTTATAACGGAATAAATTACGTGCCGTGACTTTATGTAAAAAAGCCAATCGATTCCAGATAAAAGGAATCTTTTCTAATAAAATTTTCTTTCCGGCCTTGGCAGCTTTTGGACGCATTAATTGACTTGGAACTTCTTTTAATTCTTTTTGAATAGAAAAATAAGTGGCTAATAAAGTAACACCAATCATGGAAATAGAAGCCAAGGCAATTAGACCAGGCTGAAATTTAAAATAAATGGTTTCTAAGTTATACATCGTATTCCATGCTTCAAAAATGACTTTAGGAAATAAATACATTCCAAAGGAACATCCCAATATAGACCCTAAAATACCGGCAAATAAAGCATAGAAAATATATTTACTCATAATTTGATTTTTAGAATACCCCAAAGCTTTTAAGGTACCAATTTCATTACGCTGTTCATCAACCATTCTTGTCATGGTTGTCATACAAACCAAAGCGGCAACCAAGAAAAAGAAAACAGGGAAAACTTTGGCAATTCC
This sequence comes from Floccifex sp., assembly GCF_051873555.1. GTDB lineage: Bacteria > Bacillota_I > Bacilli_A > Erysipelotrichales > Erysipelotrichaceae > Floccifex. The sequence continues at coordinate 1,644 of NZ_JBJEEY010000065.1, forward strand.
ATCCATTCGATCGGCACATGCACCATAGTCTCGATACGAATAATGTGAATTACGATCCAAGACAATCCATTCACCTTCGATAGAATCAATTTTTTCTTGAGCTTCCTGGATTTCTTTTTCATATTTTTCTTTTGTTTCCTCTAATTCTTTTTTTCCATCTTCCAATTGAGCTTTTGCTTCATTCAATTCATTTTGTGATTGTTGAAGAGCAGCCAATCCACTATCGTATTGAGCCTGTCCCTGTACTAATTGAGCATACGCAACATCTAATTGCGCTTTGGCATCCAGCAACAAATCTCGATTCTTGATTAATTCTTCTTTTTGTGCACTACCTTCCTGAATTTGAGCAATCGTTGAATCAATTAAAGCAATATTTGCATTGCATTCATCAATTTGTGCCTGAATACTTTCTTTTGTATTGGAAGCCAATGCTTGAACCAGAGTGGCTAATTGTTCTCTTTGAGCAATAATGGCATCGGTAGCTAATCCATTTTCAATCAGCCAATCCAAAGCATCTAATGTTTTTTGATAAAAATCAATATAATCAAGTTGTTTATATAACGATTCTAATTGCGTAATCGCATTTTGAAGCTGTGCTTTATTGGCTTCTAAAGTCGATAAAGACGCTTCTCCTTGTTCAATCTGTGCTAAAGCATTTTCAACGGTTTGTAAATCCGTATAAACATGAGCATTTTCATTATATTCTTGCCAACCCGCATCTAATTGTGCTTTTGATTGAGCTAAAGTAGCCATTCCAGAATCTATTTGAGATTGTCCAGAATCAATTTGCGCCTGTGCTTCATCCAATTTCTTCTGTCCCGCCTTTATTTCTTCATATAATTTATCTTTAGCTTCATTTAATTCATCTTGACTCTTTTGAATACGTGCTTTAATTTGTTCCGGTGCCAATTCTTCAATGTCTTCTAAAACAGGATTGACTAAATCAAAGTAGGCATCACTATATGAATCCAATTCTTCACAACCTTCGACAGCTACATCAACTTCTGTATAATAATCCGCTACTATATTGGAATCCATTACATAAATAAAACTATTGACAGTTCCAGAACCAATGGAAGAAGAACCCAATTCATACGATAAATAATTGGGATTGTAACAGCTTCCAACAATTTTATATGTATCATTTTTTAAAGAATCCCTTAAATCCTGGTCTTCTAAATACAGTGAAATCGTATCTCCGATTTGTAAACCCCCATATAATTCACTGGTAGCACTATCCGCTTGAACCAGACATTCATTTTCGTTTTCTGGCATACGACCATCAACCAATCGAATTTGATTCAGATTTTGATTTTCTGCATACGAAATCACTTTGATTACAAGTTCACTAGATTCTTTCTGACACAATACATCCATGGAAAAAGAAGCCTGTGCATCTTTAACATTATTAATTTCTTTAATTTTTTCTATGTCATCGTCGTATAAACCCAAGGTTGAATAAATTTGTATATCTTGTACGTGATATGTATCAAAATATTGATCGGCACTGTTTTTCATATCTGGAGCGCTGGCTTTAATACCAGCAAAAAAAGCAGTTCCAATGGCAACAATCAATAAAATTGATAGAAAACGTCCAATGGAATGACGAATTTCCATTACTATGTTTTTAATAAAAGTCTTAGGCATTAGTATTCAATCCTATCTACATCCATTGGATTTTCATTGAGCGTAACACTGTCGATTTTTCCACTCTTGACTTTAATGACTTTATCTCCCATTGGACACAAAGCCAAGTTATGTGTAATGACAATGACCGTTTTATTTTGAGTTTTACAAGCATCTTGCAACACCTTTAATACTTGTTTACCCGTTTGATAATCCAAAGCACCCGTTGGTTCATCACATAAAAGAAGTTTTGGATTTTTCGCAAGGGCTCTGGCAATAGCTACACGCTGTTGTTCCCCTCCTGATAACTGACTCGGAAAGTTATGAATTCTTTCACTAAGTCCTACCGAAGTAATGGTTTGATCAATGTCTAAGGCATTTTTACAAATTTGACAAGCCAATTCAACGTTTTCACGAAGTGTTAAATTTTGTACCAGATTATAAAACTGGAAAACAAAACCAACATCATAACGACGATACAAAGTCAGTTCCTTTTCATTATAACGACTGATTTCATTTCCATCGACAAAGATTTTTCCTTCACTTACAGTATCCATTCCCCCTAATAAATTTAAAATGGTACTCTTTCCAGCACCAGATTCTCCGCAGATAATCACAAATTCACCTTTGTCAATTGTAAAGGAAACCCCATCGATAGCATGGATTTTTATTTCACCCATAGTATACGTTTTTCTGACATCTTGAAATTCTATAAATGGTTTCATATCGTCATTATAAACCAAAAAGAAATGTAATTCCATTCAAAAAGGAGTACAATGAATATCGAAAGAAAAGAAAAGGAAGTATAAATTTATGAAAATCGCATTTGTAACGGATACAGGAACAGGAAGAACACCGGAAGAATGGAAACAAGAAGATATTTATTGTTTGCCTTTGCAACTGGAATGTGATGGTATTTCGTATGATGAATATGTGACAATTTCCTATGCAGAAGTCATTCAAAAATTACATGAAAAGAAAATTTTTAAAACTTCTTTACCACGTTTGGGACATATTCAAGATTGTTTTGAACAAATTAAAGAAGATGGATACGATACAATTTTCGCCATTCCAATTTGTAAAGGACTATCAGGATGCTTTGATGCTATGGAAATGATTGCCAATCAACTAGAACTCAAATTTATTGGAGTGGATTGTTATGTGACAGCTGTTTTACAGACACGTATGATTCAAGTAGCCAAAGAAATGGTTGAAAACAATTGTGATATGAATCAAATCATGGACACTTTAAATCAAATGGCAAACAGCGCCGATACTATTTTAATGTTTAAAGATCTACAACACATGAAACGAGGTGGAAGATTAACACCAGCTGCTGCAACTTTAGCGGGATTATTAAAAATTGTTCCGGTTTGTCTTATTAATAAAGAAACAAATGGAAAAGTGGATACATTAGCAAAAGTTCGTACATGGAAAAAAGCACAGGATGCAGTAATTGATCATATCATTCAAAAAGGAGTGGATGCTTCTTATACATTTATTATTGCCCATGTCGATTGCATAGAACAAGCAAAGGAATACAAAGAAAAAATTTTAACACGTATTGAAAATGCACAAATTCAAATTATTGATTTAGTCAGTGCCGTAGGCATTCATACTGGATTGGGATGCCTGGCTTTGCAAGTATTTAAAGATGTCCGATAAAACCAAAGGCATATTATATATTACGTGTTCTGCCTTTTGTTTTGCGATGATGAATGTCTTTGTGAAATGTTCCGGAGACATTCCATCCATTCAAAAAAGTTTTTTTCGAAATTTAGTCGCTTGTATATTTGCCTTGATTTTGATTTTAAAGTCAAAAGAAAAACTTCACTACCAAAAAGAAAACATTCCACTATTAATTTTAAGAAGTACATTGGGAACTATTGGAATTTTATGTAATTTTTATGCAGTAGATCATCTCATTATCAGTGATGCCTCTATGTTAAATAAACTATCGCCTTTCTTTGTAGTCTTGTTTAGTTCTCTATTTTTAAAAGAAAAAACAACACTATTTGAAATAGGATGTGTAGGATGTGCCTTCTTTGGTAGTTTATTTATCATACGACCAAGCTTTGATTTTACAAGTATGATACCAGCTTGTATCGGATTTGCAGGAGCCATAGCAGCCGGAAGTGCCTATACATGTGTAAGAGCCTTGTCTTTACGAAAAGAAAAAGGAAAAAAGATTGTTTTTTTCTTTAGTGCTTTTTCCTGTCTTGTTACACTTCCATATTTATTACTAAATTACCATCCCATGACTTTGCAGCAAATTCTATTGTTACTGTGTGCAGGACTATGTGCAGCTGGTGGTCAATTTTCTATTACGGCTGCCTATGCCTATGCACCTGCTAAAGACATATCGGCTTTTGATTATTCACAAGTCATTTTTTCGGCAATTTTAAGCTATGTGGTATTTCATCAAATTCCAAGTTCATCCAGCTTTATTGGCTACATTATAATTATATGTACCGGCATTATTTTATTTTTAAAACAAAGAAAAATGGATTAGGAATCTCTAATCCATTTTTGCGACTTTGCTGAAAATAAAATATCCCACCAGGAATAAAACAGAAATAGCTGCAACTCCCAGATTTTGATGTCCAGTGACTTGTGTCACAAAACCAATTAAGAAAGTTCCTAAAAAACTAGCTCCTTTTCCACAGACATCAAACAATCCAAAATATTCTCCACTTGAAGCATCGGGAATGATTTTGGCAAAGTAGGAACGAGAAAGAGATTGAATACCTCCTTGAAAACATCCCACCGCAAAAGCCAGCAACCAGAATTCCCATTGCTGATCCAATTGAATCGCAAAAGCTGCAATACAGAAATAAGCCAAAATGGCTACTTTAATAAGTTTTGCACTATCTACTTTCTTCGATAACTTTCCAAAAATTAAACTTGCTGGGAAGGCAACAATTTGTGTCATTAATAAAGCCAGCAATAAACCAGTTGTATCTAAGCCCAAACTTGTTCCATAGGCTGTGGAAACATCAATAATGGTATAAACACCGTCAATATAGAAGAAAAAAGCCAATAAGAATAAGAAAATCTTTTTATCTTTTTTCGCATTTTTTAAAGAATGATATAAACGAGAAAATGTTTGTGTGACAACATGTTCTTGTTTTTTAATATATGATTTTTGTTGATATGACTTAGCAATTGGAATGGTAAAACAAATCCACCATAAGGCATTTAAAACAAAAGCAATGATCATGGCATGGAAAGTAGATAAACCAAAAGAAGGTCCCATTAATACTAAAACCAGACTAATGATAAAGGGAACACAGCTTCCAATGTATCCAAGTGCATATCCAATGCTGGAAACATTATCCATTCGTGCATCTGTTGTTACATCATTCAACATCGAATCATAAAAAACCAATGATAAACTGTAAAACACTTTGGCAAATACATACAAAACCAAAAAGATTTTCCAGTTCCCTGGAATCCAGAAACAAGCCAATCCCAGTGCCCCTAATAAAGCAGAAGTGAAGAAATATTTTTTCTTTTGATCTTTGTAGTCAGCTAATGTACCCAGAATAGGTCCTAATACAGCCACAATGATTGTGGCAATGCTTGTAGCATAAGACCAGCTTGTTAAATACGTACTTTCTTTAACACCGGCAGATGATGAAATGGAATTAAAATAAATAGGAATAATTGTTGTACATAGTAAAATAAAAGCCGAATTTCCAATATCATAGATAATCCACTTCCACTCCAGTGATGTGAGTTTGTCCTTCATATAAAAACCTCATTTCTAATAAATCCATGATAACATATAAATAAATATAAGATGTAAATATTTTGAAAATGAAAGTAAAAATGAGCATTTTACTTGATTTTTTAAATGAAAAAGTATAATAAGTAATATTAATTAGGAGATATATATGAAGTATAAAATAGGATTTGATATAGGAAGTACGACAATCAAAGCAGTTGTCATCGATGAAAACAACAATATTTGTTACAAAAGCTATCAAAGACATATGGCCCAGGTACGCCAGAAAGCTTTAGAAAAAATAAGAGAGCTAAAAGAATATACAAAAGATGGATTTGAATTTGCGATTAGTGGATCCGGTGCTATTGGACTTAGTGAACAAGGACAACTGCCATTTGTGCAGGAAGTATTCTCATCCGCAAAAGCCGTGCATGTATTCTATCCTGAAACCGATGTTGCCATTGAATTAGGAGGAGAAGACGCTAAAATTTTATTTTTTAAAGGAAGCATGGAACAAAGAATGAATTCGACATGTGCAGGAGGAACGGGAGCTTTCATTGATCAGATGGCTTCTTTACTGGATATGAGTTTAAAAGAAATGAACCAGGCCAGTCTACAATATCATCGACTCTATCCCATTGCTTCTCGATGTGGTGTTTTTGCTAAAACCGATATTCAGCCTTTAATTAATCAAGGCGTAGATAAAGCGGATTTATGTGCTAGTATTTTTCAAGCCGTTGTCGATCAAACCATTACTTCGCTTGCACAAGGAAGAAAAATTGAAGGGAATTTATTGTTTTTAGGAGGTCCTTTATATTTCTTAGAAGGACTAAGAAATCGTTTTAAAGAAACATTAAAAATGGAAGAAAACCAGATAATTTGTCCAGAAACAGCGATTCATTTTGTGGCCTTGGGAACAGCTTTAAGTGCCACACAAACATTCACGTTTGAAGAATTAGAAGAAAAACTGATTTCACTGGTCAATGCACCTATTCATTTGGAACAAACACTTCCTTTGTTTGAAACCCAGGAAGATTATCAGGCTTTTATAAAGCGTCATCAATCGCATGATGCCAAATATGCGTCTTTAAAAGATTATGACAAAAAAGCATATCTGGGAATTGATTCAGGTTCAACAACAACAAAACTGGTTTTATTAAGCGAAGACCATGAAATATTATATCAATCCTATGCATCCAATAAAGGAAATCCAATGGATGTGGTACTTGAAGAATTAAAAACAATATATCAAATCAATCCCAATATTCAAATTGGAGGCAGCTATGCCACGGGCTATGGTGAAGAACTCATGCGCCATGCTTTTCATTTAGACGGTGGAATTGTGGAAACTATGGCTCATTATACAGCCGCTAAAACATTCAATCCTGAAGTTGATTATATTCTGGATATTGGAGGACAAGATATTAAGTGTTTTAAAATACGAGATGGACACATTGATGATATTGTATTAAATGAAGCATGTTCATCGGGATGTGGATCCTTTATTGAAACTTTTGCGAAGTCTTTGGGCTATGACGCAAAAGAATTTGCTGTTCTTGGTTTAAAATCCAAACATCCAGTGGATTTAGGGACACGTTGTACTGTTTTTATGAATTCAGGTGTCAAACAGGCACAGAAAAATGGGGCAACCATGGAAGATATTTCAGCGGGGCTTTGTCGTTCTGTGGTAAAAAATGCACTTTATAAAGTGATTCGAGCTAAAAATAAAGACGACATTGGAAATCATATTGTAGTTCAAGGTGGAACTTTTCAAAATGATTCCGTACTAAGATGCTTTGAAATGGAATTACAAAAAGAAGTGATTCGACCAAGTATTGCGCATTTGATGGGCGCATATGGAGCCGCTTTATATGCACAGGACCTTCATCCAGAAAAGAGTTCTATTTTAACATATGAACAATGTTGTCAATTTACACATGAATCCAAGTCCGTTGCGTGTCAAGGATGTACCAATCATTGTTCTTTGACTATAAATACATTTTCAGATGGTTCTAAATTAATTGCAGGAAATAAATGCGATAAAATGATTCAAAATCATAAACAAAAAATGGATTTACCAGATTTATATAAAGAAAAGATGAATGCTCTACAAGGCATCATTGGAAAATATTCACATACAAAGAAAATTGGTATGCCACTGGTGTTAAATAACTATGATTTATTACCTTTCTGGACTAAATTCTTTGATGTATTGGGATATGAAGTAATTTGGTCAAGTCCAACTACGAAACAAATGTATCACAATGGCCAGCAGTCCATTCCAAGTGATACAGCTTGTTTTCCGGCTAAAGTCGTTCATGGTCATATTGAAGAATTAATCAAAAAAGTGGATACAATTTTTTATCCTTGTATGACATATAACGTCGATGAAAAACAATCGGATAATCACTATAATTGTCCACTAGTGGCATATTATCCAGAAGTTATTGCTGCTAATATGGATTTAAAAAATACAAAAATTATTTATCCATTTTTAAGTTTTGATGATACTTCTACTTTTGTGAATGCTTTGATGTTACATTTCAAAAAAGCTGGTATTGTATTTAAGAAAAAAGATGTATTGCTTGCATTGGAAAAAGGAAAAGAAGAATATCAATTGTTTAGAGAATATTTAGTAAACAAACACATAGAAGCTGTTCAATTTGCGCGTCAGCATCATCTTCCTATTGTAGTTTTATGTGGACGCCCATATCATCTGGATCCATTGATCAATCACCAGATGAATCAATTATTAACTCAACTTGGATTTGTAGTTGTTTCAGAAGAAAGCGTTCCAAGACAAGATGCCCATAAAGTCAATGTACTCAATCAATGGACATACCACGCTCGGCTATATCAGGCAGCTCACTATGTCTGTGAAAACGACGATATGAATTTAGTTCAACTTGTTAGTTTTGGATGCGGAATTGATGCCATTACAACAGATGAAGTTCGTGATATTTTACGAAAACAAGATAAATTCTATACACAAATTAAAATTGATGAAATCGATAACTTAGGAGCAGCTCGTATTCGTCTTCGTTCATTGAAAGAAGCTATTGCACAAAAGGAGGGACATTAAATGGCATACGCAAAATTTACCAAGGAAATGCGTGACGATCATTTAATATTGGCACCCAATATGCTTCCGATTCACTTTAAATTATTGACACCTATTTTTAAAATGAGTGGCTATAATGTAAAAGTTTTGACAAATAGTTCGGATCAAGTACGTGAAGAAGGATTGGCTCATGTACACAATGACACTTGTTATCCGGCTTTGCTGGTCATTGGGCAATTGATTGACGCATTGAAAAGTGGTGAATATGATTTAGATCATGTATGTCTGGCAATGACACAAACAGGAGGAGGATGTCGGGCCAGTAATTATATTTCTTTATTGAGAAAGGCATTGGAAATGGAGGGATGGGAACAAAAAGTTCCTTGTCTTTCGGTCAATTTTTCGGGATTAGAAGAAGATAGTGGATTAGAGATTACGATTCCAATGGTTTTACATATCATTTATGGAATGTTATATGGCGATGCTTTAATGTGGTTAAAAAACCAGGTAAAGCCTTATGAAATAAATAAAGGAGAAACCGATCAGGTCATTGATGACATTGTCAAAGATTTAATTGTATTATTTGAAAACGGTGGCTACCAAAAATCAAAGAAAATATATCGAGAAATGATTTCTCGTTTAAAGAATGTGAAACAAGATCGAAGTCAGAAAAAAATTCGAATCGGAATTGTTGGAGAAATCTATATGAAATATTCTCCATTGGGTAATGGAAATTTAGAAGACTATTTAATGGAAGAAGGTTTTGAACCCGTTTTATCTGGTGTAATGGATTTTGCGCTATATTGCGTGGAAAATGGTTTAATTGACTATGAATATTATCGTATGCATAAGAAAACACATTGGATTTACGGTATTTGTAAAGATGTTATCATGCGTATGCAAAAGACATTCCGAGTCATTGTTCAAGAAGATGGAACTTTTATTCCGCCAGATGATTTTGAAGAAGTTATTCGAAATGGAAAACCATTTATTAATCCAGGTGTGAAAATGGGAGAAGGATGGTTATTGACCAGTGAAGTCGTTACTTTGATTAAATCGGGTGTTAACAATGTAATCAGTGCCCAGCCATTTGGTTGTTTACCCAATCATATTGTAGCCAAGGGTATGGTGCATCGTATTAAGGAACAATATCCCAATGCGAATATTGTAGCAATCGATTATGATCCAAGTGCTTCTAAAGTGAATCAGGAAAATCGTATTCGTTTGATGATGGCAAACGCAAAATTAATGAGCGAGATGGGGGAATAATCTTTATTTCGCTCTTTACATTTGTATGATTTCATGATAAATTAGATAAGCAAGTTTGTGCTTGCTCTCTGTTTCTGAGTAAAGAAACCGAAGTCCAAAGGGAGGTGTACACATGAAAAAATACGAAATCATGTACATTGTTAAAGCATCTTTAGATGAAGCTCAATTCGCAAAGGTTCAAGACCGTTTGCATTCAACTGTTACAAACAACGGTGGAAGCATTGATTCAATCGATGACTGGGGAATCAAAGATTTTGCTTATGAAATCAATCACATGAAAAAAGGACACTATG
>NZ_JBJEEY010000066.1:0-11488 GCF_051873555.1 Floccifex sp.
CTACCTGTGGTTGGTTTGTTCCCAACTGAATTCGTGCCATGCCCGGCACACCTGAAAAACGAAGTCTTACAAATAGACTTCGTTTTTATATGTATGATAGATAATCACAACACGTGCATCTTTTCTAAATTTCGCATTCTTTTTAAAGTCAGCTTTTCCGTCTATGGATATTTTTTCAATGGATCCTTCTTTTGTGAATAAACCAACTTTTAAATCTTTTTGTTCAAGTAAAACAATGTCTTTAAATCCATAAGCTTCAAATTCATCAAAAACATCTTCATAATTTTTTCGATAATATTCACTAGCTGAAGATGGTACTCGAATATAGTCTCCTTTTTCATTTATTGCTTTATTAATTTCTTCTAAGCCTGTATCTACTGCTTGTAGAGCCACTTTTGTGATTGTTTTCATACTTTCATTTAAATTCGAAAATAAATCCTTGTTTGACATAGTTCTATTTTAAGCAAGAAAAGGCATTCTGTCCATTCGCAAGAATTGCTTTCTTGTACTTTTTTCATTATTCGATTACCATAAAACCAGAAAGGAAAAATATTTATGGAATTTTCTCAACGCATAAAATCTTTACGCAAAGAAAAGAATTTAACACAAGAACAATTGGCTCAGTCTTTACATGTTTCCAGGCAGGCTGTTTCTAATTGGGAAAACAATCGAAATTTACCAGACATTGAAATGTTGATTCAAATTTCTTCTGTTTTTGATGTTTCTTTAGATGAATTATTAACTGGCAAAGAATTAAAAGAAAAAATCATTGTGGATGGAAATGAATCTCGTAGAGCTAAAATGAATTTAATTTCCACTATTATTGGTGGGTGTTTAATTCTATTGGGCTTTATCTTTATATTTATAAAAGCTTGTTCGGTTGAATATATTGATGAAATGGGCTTTCTTCATGAAAATTTCTTTTTACTTCCTATGGCTTTTTTCTCCATGTTTACAGGATTATTAATCATCTTTTTTACAGGTATTTTGACTTGGTTTAGAAATAAGCGATACCATAATTCACAAAAAGAAGAATAAAAGTCACATCATTTTACATATTCTACTTAAATTTCTTTGATTTCTTTTTTGTATTATTGAAACATCAAAGGAACATAATATAACCTTTGTTTAAAAAATCTTCATACTCTCTTCTCTAAAAAAAGACTCATGATAAACATGAGTTTTTTTGTGGTTATACTAAATAAAAACAGCTTTTCAGCTGTTTTTAATGGAATTGGAAACAAAGGCCTTGTTCTATCCCCTTTGCCTACATACTATAAAAGAAAACCATCAAATAAATATCAATGTTTTATGGAAAATCATGGGATTTTAGAAATTCATTCATCTCTTAATATTTCATTTATATCTTTTTGAATCAAACCCGACATACTGTCTTTGTATTGTGTTACATCTATTTCTTGTAATGTTTTTTCAATTTCTTCTTGAAGTTCTGGAAGAAATAATAAAACTTCATGAAGCGATTGGATACATTATCGAATCACAGTTGGTTTGGAGTCTTTGAAGATTTGTTTGAAAACTGGAAAATATTTTTTTTACCTTGTGTATCCCATCTAGCCTGGGCCATGCAAAGTTGAAAAGCACGTGTACGTACATATGAACTTGTATGGGATAAAAGTGGAATGAAGTCTTCCATTTTTTGATATAAGTTATCATTTTGCATGGATTGAATTAAAAGTTGTTTTGTGTATTCATAAGCTTCTTTGTGATTTTTATTTTGAATTTTATTGATAATTTCTTTCATATTTTTACTCCATGATTGTACAATTTTGTTTTACCCATTCTAACATCAAGATACGATCTTGATCTTGAAACGCAACATATAATTTCTGATTGTCTTGTTTATATACAATACCTTCTAAGAAGTCAGGATGAACAATTATTTTGTCTACATAACTGATTTCTTCTTCTTTTTCTTCTTTTAACAGAAAATAGTCTCCTGCTTTTTCTTTTGAACAATCCCATGTATCCATGATTGTATATTGGTTATTTTTTTTGATTAAAGCCGTAATATGATTTTTGCCTGCATATAATAGAATTGGATTTATTTCTTTATTCATTTTTAGTGCGAATTGTATACAATTCAATGAAGAATTTTGTTTCATTTTTATATAATGATGATTTTCTAAACATTTTTCAACTACGTCCTGGTGATTGAAATGAAGCTGATTCATTTTATAAGCGACTTTTGAGAGTTCATCCAATGCCTGGTGCCAGTTTATTTGAAAAGCATGGCTTAGAGCACGAATACTACAGTCTTGTGCTAAATTGCCATTGGGGTTTTGGTTGTAGTATTGATAGTTTGTATTGGATTGGTTGATATGGTCTTTTATTGATATATTTTTTGTGGTTTTATAGTCTTTAATATAGATTTCATAGTCTTCAAATGGATCTAAATATTGTGGGTTTATGATTCCATAGAGTATAGGTTCTTTTTCATTAATTAAAGCATAAAAATGATTTTGTCTTCTTAATAAAGCTTTTTTTGTTGGAATACTTTGATAAAAAGAATAACCTTGTTGTTTTAAAATTCCCTTAATGTTTTTTTCGTCTTCCGATGGTCCAAAAGCAAATGTATGTAAAGTGTCTACATAGATTTGAAAAGCATCTTTCCATTTCAGATTTTCGAGAATAGAAATCGCATTCAGGCATTCATATAAAGTATTTTCTTCTTTGATTTTGTTTTGAATTGTTTTATATATAAATTTCATAAATGTATTATATCAATTTATTCCATTTTTAATTCCAAGAATTCCACTTTTCTTTTTTTTATGAATTTTTATTGTATATTATAAGTGAAAAGAAAGAAGGACATACCGATGTACAAATAAGTCACATCTATATTTTATAAATACCGAAAATATAGATTCTAAAAACAGGTATTTTAGATAGATCAATTAGAAAGGAGTAGCCATGAATAAATTGATTAGTTAAGAGGTCTCAGCGTTAGAATGATTCGTTGGGACCTTTTAAAATGGAAAAACCAGGCGTACCTGGTTAATTGATTCTTTCAAATCCAAATTGATTCCAAATCCATTGTGTCCATTCTCCATCGGGATCTAATAAAGACAAAGAAGCATCTTCATTGATTTTCCATTCCTTAATATTGGGACGAAGCCTGGAAGACATCCATTTTGAATGAATGGAATCTTCTTGAATTGTAAAAAGATATACGTGTTGTGAGAAAGAAAAAGTATCGTTTTCTTCCCAGAAAGGTGAATAGTCTCCATAATTCATTTGATTCCAAACCAGCATCACCAATTCCTTTGTTCCGTCCTGGTCCATATCTTCTAAAGCTATATCCGATATAAACCAATGGGAATCAAAGGAATATATAGATTGTTCAAATTCAATGGTGACGTGTTTATTTTGAAGTTGTATAGTTTCGATATATCCATCTTGATTGCAATCTTCTTGTATGGTTTTTGTGTTCCATTGTATATAAGAAGGAAGAAAGAAACCTTGTTTGTATAAATAAAACAATAAAATACAACTTATAATAAGAATCAAAAATACAATTTTAATATGTTTTTTCATAATATGTCGTCCAAGATGGATGTTGCGGTTGATTATCAAAATTATCCAGCATAGAACGCCATTGTTCGTCTGTTAATCGATTGGAAATTGGTTGTGTAAATTCATAATAAGAATATACAGTTCCCATACAAATTCTTGTTTCTCCATCAAAATTAACAGCCACATAAATAATAGAAGGTTTTCCAGTTGCGATTTCTAAACAACTTCCATTTGGATCGGTTGCGATATCGGTAATTAAAGCCGATGGATGGTCCATACTGCGATAATAATCTTTTGTTCCATCGTCTACTGTGCGCGTCCATAAGTGTTCCAAATGATCGCCATAAGAACGAATCAAATCAAATTCTTCATCCGTTGGTAGTTCTCCATTTAATTCTTTGGTCGCAATGACTTGCAGTTTTTCAGCTAATTGAGCCAAATATTCCAGATATTCTTTGTCTTCACTACTTAAGGCATTGAATTTTTCCAGTCCATGGATCATTGAATTTGTTAAGTTTTTAATGTTTCCAAAAACTTCTGGTTCACATTCTACATATCCACGATCATCTGGTTTTTCATCCATTCCAGCCCCTCCCATTTGGGCCATGATTTGTTTGGCATAAAGGACGCTGTCATGTTTTAATTCGGTATAGCTTCCTAAGAATGTTGATAAATTTTTCTTTTCCCATTCTTCGCTTTGCATATAAATTGGATAGCTTTCATCTTTTTCTTCTAATAAAGGTTTCAATGTATCTAACCACGCACTATAGACACTGGCATACCAGGCATCATCGTCTAAATCTTCTAATGTATCTTGTACTTTTTCCATTTGATCTTCATAATTTGGATATTCATTCACACCTGAGTCTTCTAAGATTTCATAAGCGACTTCACTTCCCATAGCGGCTGGTACATCCAATGCCGACGGAAGCATACGAGCATCTCCGTTCTCAGATTTTTCAACGTTTCGATACACTAATTGTTGTAAAATCGAAGCATCAAAAGTAAAGCGTTGTCCTAAAATACGACATCCAGAAGTTGTTTCTTGTACATCTTCATCTTCATAAACAACCATTCCATTGATTTTTGGAGCTGGTAAATTTTTAGTGGCTTCTTTATACGCGTTCCATCCTTTTTCATCATCAACTAAAGAAGAAACATCCACATCTTTTCCATAAATTTCTTCTATAACTGGCATATATTCATAATAACCTGTATCATCGCTTTCTCCCGCAAAGAAAGAAGTAATGACATAAATCGTTTCCCATTCTTCTTTACTTGTTTGATCTAAAGCTAGCATGGATAATAAAGCACTGCGATTTAAATCATCATCTTTTTGAACAAATGTCATTTGTCCATACCACATCATCGTTTTGAAATAATTTTCAAGAGCTGCTGATTCTGTATAATAGCCACGTACTGTAAATTGACTATAGTCTTGTTCATATGTATTGTCGTTTGTTGTAAAGATTGGTGAAACACCAATGCCCTGTGCACTTTCAATCAAAGACAATTCCTGTACAGCATTTTGACTTAACATCGATGGTTGTTGTCCTAATAAAGAGAGTCCAACCGCATAGAAATCTACATTTCGCTGGGCTGCACTTTCCCATGGTGTAGAGCGCACACTATCGAGTTGTTCTAAAGATTGAGCATACATATTTTGACTAAAATCCATTAAACTGTTGTATAGAGTTGTTTTTTCTAATCCTTTTTGTAAGTAGGCATAATATAAATGGAAAGTATGCAACAAGGAATCGGTTGTAACAAAGCTTGGGATATAGGAGTATTTATTGTTTTCATATAAATCAAAGAATTCATCGTTATAGGCATCGGATACAACAAAATAATTTTCGATTAATTTTTGTTTCCATTCATCGCCATAATAATTAAAGCTTTGTCCATTGATAACATTGGATAAATCTTCTTTAATGACATAATCATTGTCCACATTTGCCTTGATATTATAGTCTTCTTCAATTTTTTCAAGCAACATAGGACGAGACTGAGAACTTGTGATATTTTTTGATGTACTTGTTGTTTCTTTTGAGCAACCTGCCAACAAAGAAATGACCAGAAGTCCAGATACTATTTTCTTCATCTTCATAATTGATCTCCTTTTTCTTTATTATATAAAAAATAAAGATCTTTGTGGTCTCTATTTTTAATTGATGTTTGATTTATTCGTAAAATTATTATTATAATTCATATTTTAATATATCGTGTTGATCTTCCTTGTCCAATTCGCTTTATAATCCCTTCTTTTACCATATACCCTAAAACACTTTCAACTGTTGTTGGACTTACATCAGGTAAAATATTACAAATTTCTTTTTTAGAAAGTGGTGTTACACTATTTAAAATAGTTGCCTCAATTCGTGCTTTCTTAGTAATTTTCTTTCCATTTATAACCGCAAATCTTTTGTCTAATTCTTTATAACACATAAATAAAGTAGATAAAAAATTTTCAATAATGGAAAATAAGAATTATCGTTTGTATCCCAACCCATAGATGATTTTTTCAAAGCATCATAGTACCAAGCTTTATAATGATTTATTTGTTCTTCAAAAGAAATATATTTCCCTATGTCATATCCATTTTTATACAATAAAACCAATGAAAGAAGACGAGACATTCTTCCGTTTCCGTCTTTAAATGGATGAATACAAAGAAAATCTAAAATTACACACGGTATTAATAAAAGTTGATGAATACCAGCATCACTTTTTGCTTCCATATAAGCAAGTTCAAGTTGTTCCATGGCTTGTTTTGTTTCAGAAGCTGGTATAGGACGAAATCTTACTTTCCTATTTCCATAGGCATCTACTTCTAAAATAACATTGTCATCTGATTTATATTGTCCGCCATATTCATATCCTGCAACTGACATCAAAATTTGATGTAGACGTAAAATATCTGTCTGACAAAATTCAATGGAATCATAATTTAAATGAATCATGTTCAATATATCTCGATATCCAGCGATTTCAAATTCATTGTGGTTAAGGGGTGCACTATTTTGATTTACAATAGCAGCAATAGTTGATCACTTGTTACGATTCCTTCAATCTCATTTGAGCTTTTTACGGATTGAATCTTAGCGATTGCTTCTAATTCCGTAAAAATCGTTTGATATTTTTCCTTACGAATACCTGCCATCGTTTTTAATGAGGCAATGTTAGATGCCATATTCACAAATTGAGCTGGCAACATCCCATTTTTTAAAAATAAATAATCAAATTTTCTCTTATCTATTTCCTTTTCTGCATAGTTTTTTATAATTTATATGAAGAAAAAAACCAGGATTATTCATCCTGGCACTTTATTATTTTGTCTTAACATATTCATTTAAGTCTTTGATGCAATATAAATTATATGGATATTGATCCGTAGTGATATATCCAGCTGGTGCATCAATTAATTGAGGAATACGATTGATAATGGTTCCACAAGTTAATTCCACTGTTGCTGGTTTGTTGCAGATCAATGTAGAATCTGGTTCTCCTTCTAAAGTCCATTGATTGATATCAAATTCATCTGGTGCATATACTTTTCCAACACAAGCTGTTTCCAATGTAATGCCTTCTTGAGTTGTAGTTGTTACAATGGCTTTCATTCCCGTCGCATAACCAGCTGGAATAGTTCTTTGAAGAGTAGAAGAATATAAGTCTTCTGGATGTGTAGTTGGAATACATTTTTGTGTTTGCGAAACAATATGTAAACCTAATTTACTTGCCAGCCATCCGTTTTGGTTCCACATATAAGATGGAACATATTCTCCACTTTCCACAATGGCTTTCATCTGATCGTGGTCATAGTCATTATAAGCACCAATGGTTTTATTGAATTCCTCAATACTTAAGCCAGCTCCGTGTCCTTCTGCCAAAGCAATTCCATAGTCTTCTACATTATACCAAGATTCTCCAATGATTTTATTAACAGTATATTGAGATCCCATATAGTTTGTAACCATTGTTCCCCAATATAAATCACAGTATCCAACTCCTGTTAATGTACAGTTTCCTTCTTTTGCCAATGCATCTAATTTCTTTGTTAAATCTGGACTAGAGTTCCATGGATACAGGGCTTCTTCACATGTTGTGATGGCATTGACTCCGTTTTTAGCACAAATTGTAAAAATGTCTTCTAATTCAGCAACCGTTGAACGAGTGGCAATGATACATACATCTGGTTTTAAATTGGCAATCATTTTTTCAGCTTCACTGGCTGCACTGACTTTAATACCAGTTGCAGGATATCCATCGCCTACTATATCCGCTGCATCTTTTCCAATAATTGCTGGATTCATGTCAAAAGCTGCTAATAATGTGGCTCCTTTTCCAATTGCGTAACGAATCAAATATTTGGCCATTTTTCCACAACCATATTGAACAAATGTGACTTTTCTTTCCATACTTAAAGTCTCCTTTCTGTTTCTTTACTTTTATTGTAATGTCTAATCTGACAAGAGGGTCAACCTTCTTTTTAAAAAGAAACAGGCACTTGAAGACGAAAATACATAGAGCGTTTATCTTCTTCAAAGATATTCATTTCATAAAGGACTTCACAAATACAGTGGCCCGTTATTTCATATTGATGCTTTTGACAGTATTCCAATAGTTGCCGGGCGTATTGTTTTTCGGCATTGAAATCAGAGCTATAAATACAGGCATACATTCCGTTTTCAATTTTTTGTATGTCTTCTTGTAATGGAAAATAATCATCCACAAACACAAAGATTTCATGGGATTCGTAGTGTTTATTCAAAAAATCGTTTTTCTTTAATAGTGTTCCTGCATTGCAGTAGTAAATTTGTGGGAGTTTGTGTTCAATTAATGTATTTTTTAAATCATTTAAAATGGATTCATAGGTTTCAATGTCGTAGTCATAAAAATTAATGGGAGTATACATGGAATATATTCGTCTTGTATTAATATATTCTAAGGTAATGGTTCCTTCTTTTGGTGACTTTCGATAGCGTTCCATACTATAAATTGTTCGATTCAAAGCTGCTTGTTTAAGCTTTAATTCTTCTATTTCTTGTTTTGTTTGTTCTTTTTTTCGAATTAAAATTGCTTCAATTAAGTTTAAGTCTTTCTGATCCAATGTTTCTTTAATTTCTTTTAAATTCATGCCTAATTCTTTCATATATTGAATCATATTTAAACGTGCATTTTGATTGATGTCATAGTATCGATAGTTGGTTTGACTATCTACATAGATGGGTTTTAATAAGCCCATTTCATCATATAAACGCAAAGCTGAAATACTGACGTGATTGATTTTACTCATTTGTCCAATGCTCAATAAATCTTTTTTCATACTTCTATTATATCTAAAAAAACTCTCATCCTACATGAGAGTTTTCTTAATTATTCTTCTTTTCAATATTTGAACCAATAACCAGTCCAAGTAACATACCCATACTCATATCCAGTCCTGTATTTTGTATACCCAATAAACTTAAAGCACATCCTAAAGACATGCCAAGTAACATTCCTTCAGTTCCATAATTATCTTTTTGTTCATTATTTTTCTGATTCACAAAGAAAATCGCAAGTAGTAATCCAATACAAATCCATGGAAGAGCTGCGTATATAAATAAAGTAATAGTTTTCATATTTTTTCTCCTGACTGTCTTTATTGTATTCTTATTTTAAATTGTATTCGATTTTCTTTTTCGATGGGTTTGTGTTCATTTTCTATATTCTATTTCCCAAAATTGAAAAAAATTCATTTTTGGGAAATAGAAGTGATATAATACTATTGAAAGGTGATTGCATATGAAATTAATTGAAAGAAAACAATATTTAGATAAAATGATTCATGTAATGTCAACACCTGATATTAAAGTATTAACTGGTGTTCGTCGTTCTGGTAAATCAAAATTATTAGACGCTTTTAAAGCTTATGTGAATAATAATATTCCAGATGCGAATATTATTCATATTAATTTCAACTTATCTAAATATGAGAATTTAAAAGAATATAAAAGTCTTAATGAATATATTGAAAATCATTATATAGATGGAAAACAAAATTTTGTTTTCATCGATGAAGTTCAGATGTGTTCAAACTTTGAATTGTGCATTAACAATCTTCATGCAACAGAAATGTATGACATTTATATAACGGGTTCAAATGCTTTCTTACTCAGTTCTGATTTAGCTACTTTATTTACGGGAAGAACTTTTGAAATTAAGGTTTATCCTTTTTCCTTTGCGGAATATATTCAATATTTCAATTTCACGGATAAATATGCATCTTTTGACCGATTTATGATTGAAGGTGGTATGTCGGGTTCTTATTTGTATAAGGAACAAGAAGATAAATTTAATTATATTGAAAATGTGTTTGATACATTAATTTTAAGGGATATTAAACAAAAATATAATGTACGAAATATGGCTTTATTAGAGCGTATTTCCCAATTTTTAATGGATAATATTTCAAATCTAACATCATCAAGAAATATTGCAGATACTCTTGCATCAAATAAAGAAAAAATCAATCATAAAACAGTCAATAATTATTTAAATTATCTTTGTCAGGCTTTTGCGTTCTATAAATTTCATAGATATGACATCAAAGGTAAAAAATATCTGAGTTCAAATGATAAATATTATTTAAGTGATCCTTCTTTTCGCTATGCAAAATTAGGTACTAGAAATTTGGACTTTGGAAGAGTTATTGAAAACATTGTTGCCATGGAGTTATTGAGACGTGGTTACGAAGTCTATGTAGGTGTTTTATACAAAAAAGAAATTGATTTTGTTGTAATTAAAAGAAGTGAAAAAATTTATATACAAGTTTCAGATAATATTAGTTTACCTGAAACTTTTAAAAGAGAAGTGGAGCCTTTACTACAAATCAAGGATGCTTATCCTAAAATGGTAATCGCAAGAACAAGAAATCCAGAGTATCAATATGAAGGTATTAAAATTGTTGATATTGCAGATTGGTTATTGAATCAATAGTTATTTCCCAAAATTGAAAATAATTCATTTTTGGGAAATAGAAAAGATGGACTTAGATCCATCCTTTTTCTTTACATATTTTATATATACCATCATTGACATTTGTATCCGCTACATATGTTGCCACATCTTTTAATTCCTGACAGGCATTTCCCATAGCAACAGAAGTCCATTGTGGATCAAACATCACTAAGTCATTTGTGTCATCTCCAAAAACAACAACGTCTTTTACATCTCCATGAATGTGTTCCATCATATCTAGTATTCCCTGGTGTTTGGCATCGTATTGAAACATCAAGTATTCAGGAACAAAGCGAAGGTTTCCTAGAGTATCTTTCAGCGTTAATCTGGATTCTTCTTCTTTTGGAATGGAAATATACATTTTATAGATTTTTTCCATTTTATCTATATCTAAATTGGCGTCATAGATATATTCAGTTGGTTCTTGTCGATTGCCGCATTGATCTTGAAAAGTATGGTCTTTAGTATAGACATTAACAGAGTCATCTAACATAAATAAGACGCCATATCCTAATTGAAGTGCTTGTTTGGCAATGGCTTTTGATTTTTCAAGGTCTAATGGAATATTTTGAACAAGTTCATCTTGAATCACCAATCCCCCGCCTCCGCAACAAACCATATCATGGAGTCCAACACTTTCCATAAAGTCTCTGGCTTTATAATGAGCTCTACCAGTGGCAATGGATACAAAGTGTCCGGCTTCTTTTAATTGATTTAATGCCAATTGTGCACTTGGTACAATTTTTTTAGTTTTACGATCGGTCAATGTTCCATCGATATCAAAGAAAAAATATTTTTTATTCATAACAATGTTCCTTTACATATTCTTTTTTGATTATATCATATTGATTTATAAAAAATTGAAATTTATTTTTACAAATACATATTTTTTTCGAATATATAAATAGGGTAGTGTAAAAAATTTATGAAAAAAAAGATAAAAAATAAAATCGAT
>NZ_JBJEEY010000067.1:0-2295 GCF_051873555.1 Floccifex sp.
TTTTCGATTGATAATTCAACCAAAAGTGGCTCACATTTAAATTAACAAATACAAAGGGCACTAAATTCTTCAGAAAGACGAATATTGTTTCTTTCAATCACATCTGTAAGATAGGTTTGATTAATTAGATTTGTTAGATAACGCATTTTTTCTACTTCGTCCTGTTCATTCAAGAGATACGGCATACCACCAAAAGTAAGGTATTCATTTAATGCAAAGTGTTTGTCACCTTCGTATGTCTCATAGTATTCAGCATATGAGAGAGGATGAATACGTATTTCAACACCTCTATCTTTGAATCTGGTAGAAATATCTTTTGAAAGAAATTTTGAGTTACTACCAGTAATATAAACATCATAGTTAGGATGGTTGTTCAATGAAATGATTGTGCCTTCAAAATCTGTGACCATCTGAATTTCATCAATTATGATGTAATATTGCTTGCTTTGATCATTTGCTTTACTCTCGATGAATTTTCTAAGATTTTTCTTGTCTCTTAATTCTTCGAATCTATCATCATCCAGTTCAACAATGATAATTTGATCTTCCAAAACACCCAAAGAATAAAGGTGCTTGCAAAACAGTGTTTTTAAGAGAAAACTTTTTCCACATCTTCTTACTCCGGTTACTATTTTTATATATGGATTATGCTTTTTTTGTATCAGTCGATTTAAATATAAGTCTCTATTTGCAAGCATATCAGCTCCTCCTATTTGAAAAATAAGGTCAAATTGTACATGAATTTCAACTAAGTATATTATAACTTCAATACTAAAGTAGGTCAATAGATGAAATTCACGGACACTAGTCCCTAAATTTCAACTAGAATAACGGAAATCATAAAAGTAACTAATATTAATGTTCTGAAAAGGTTTAATAGATTTTTTCGAAAAAGAGTTTTTTCTCAAAAACTGGAAAAACTGTAGTATAGTAGGTCTAATAGAGAAATCAAGATTATTCATGTAATGAGTCTTCTATTGAATGTTGGAATTTTTATAGCTTCGACAAAAAACTGCAATTGATGAACGAAATAAAATCTTTTCATAAACAAGACAATGATTTGATATATAATTATAAAAAAAGCAGGTGAGTATTATGTTGAATTATGGAATTTTGAGTACAGCATCGATTTGTGCAAGATATATTGCTGGTGTTAGGGAAAGTAAAAATGGATTTGTATATGGCATCGCATCCAGAAATTTAGAAAACGCAAAACAATTTGCGAAAAAACATAACATTGAACATTATTATGGAAGTTATTCAGAATGTATTGAAGATGAAAATATAGATATTATTTATATTCCCACAATGAATGCGATTCATTATAGATGGGCAAAATACGCTTTAGAATGTCATAAACACGTTATTGTTGAAAAACCATTTGTACTTTTAAAAGAACAAGCCATTGAATTATTTGAATTATCTAAAAAAAATCATTGTTTTTTAATGGAAGCACAGAAATCTGTATTTCTTCCAACAACATTAAAATTAAAAGAATTATTGGATACAAAAATAATTGGAGACATTAAATACATCAATTTATCAGCCGGTTTTCCGGGAAGATTTCCAGAAGGACATTGGATGACAGATCATGCCTCAGGTGGTGGAGCTTTATATGGAAGCTGTACATATACAGTTGAATTTTTAAGCTTTTTATTTGATGAACCAAGCTATCAATATGATGCTCATTTCATAAAAGGAAAAGGAAGTGCAGATGATGTGGTTCATTTTACATTATTGTTTAATGACATTATTGTATCCTCCGTTATTTCCATGTGCTGTGCACTTAAAAATGAAGCCATTTTCTATGGAACAAAAGGCTATATTGTTGTAAAAAACTTTTGGAAATCCAATGGATTGGATGTCCATATTGATGGAAACATGACTCATTTTGATTTTCCTTACACATCTGAATTCGTCTATGAAAACAATCATATTCAAGAATGTATAGAAAAAGGATTAACAGAAAGTCCAGTCATGAACAAAGAAAAAACAATTTATGCAGTAAAAATTGTTGAAGATCTATATAAACAGATGTAAGAGAACATCTGTTTTTTTGAGATGAAATGGCACAAATATTATCTTTTTCTATCGACTTTTTCATTTCGTTCATTTATAATGGACATCCACAACATAGAAATCCATTCAAATTTTAGATGAACTTTTCTTCAATTTTTAAAAATCTAGAACAAATTCCATATATACTTTTATATTCAATTAAAATATCAATTTTAAAAAAAATCGCTAAGTTCAACTAAAAAGTTGATGAAGGTAGTCTAAGCCACTGATTGTAAA
>NZ_JBJEEY010000068.1:0-11374 GCF_051873555.1 Floccifex sp.
AACTTCAGCCTTCCAAGCTGACTACGTGAGTTCGATTCTCATCACCTGCTCCATGGAGAGGTAGCGAAGTGGCTAAACGCGGCTGACTGTAACTCAGTTCCTTTTGGTTCGGCAGTTCGAATCTGCCCCTCTCCACCATATAAACAAATTACCGATATTCATTTGAATATCGGTTTTTATTTTCGATCTTCTAAAGCTTTTTTAGCAACTTGAACAAAAACATCCATAGCTTGTACAGGATATTTACCTATCGCTGTTTCACCTGTCAACATAATGCTTCTAGCTCCATGATAAATGGCATGATAAATATCACTGACTTCTGCTCGTGTAGGCATAGGATTTTCAATCATCGAATTTAACATTTCTGTGACCACCATATATGAAACATTTTTTTCTTTACATGTTTTTTCAATTTGTTTTTGAACAGAAGGCAAATTAACAATTCCAACAGAATTTGCTAAATCCCCTCTAGCAATAACAATCTGATCACAATAAGGAAGTAGTTCTTCTAACATTTGAATCCCTTCTTTATTTTCAATTTTGGCATATATTTTTAAATCTGAATCATACTTTTTTAATATATTTTGAATATATATTAAATCTTCTTTATTTCGAACAAAAGGCTGCATTAAACCAGTAACCCCATATTGCTTAGCCATTGAAATATTTTCAATATCCATGGAAGTAAGTGCGGGCATATCTAAACTCACATTTTCGATTGCCAGGCTTTTATGAGATTTTAATATACCAGGTATAACAACTTTAGCATGTTTTTTGTCCATCATTTCTAATAAAATTTTTCCATCATCCAATAAAATGTGCTGACCTTTTTCTAAAACTTGTATTACACAATCTGGAAAAGCACACTCATACACATCAACAATTTCATTTAACTTTAAATCCTTATAAATCTCTTTTACTCTTAATTCAGGTCCTTGCATGTCCATTAATAAATTCGGTTTAAAATTTAAATTCTGACTTACTCGATGAAATGATTGTAACCATTTCGATGCTTGTTTTAAAGTCACATGACTTAAATTCAATCGCATTCCTGTCATTCCTTTTTCGAATAAAAAACGAATAGTTTCTTCATCACAACAACTTGGTCCCAATGTTCCATAAATTTCTAAATTCATTTTTTCCTCCCAAAAAAAAAAGAAGTCATTAATCTTGAATAACTTCTACTTTCACTTTATGATCTGCATCTACATCAAAAGTAATTTTCGCAAAATCATCTATATTTTCTGTAATGACATTTCGGACAGTCTCAAATACTTCATCTTCTTGTTTCTCATCTTTACAAGTATATTCAATTGAAGTAACAACATGTTTTTTTACGGAAATGTCTTTCAAATCTTTTACAATATTTTTCATATTCATACCTCAAATTCAATTTTATCATATGTCTTCTTAAAGTCAAACAACACTTTTTGACAATCGTTTACAATATGATAAAATAATACAGATAAAAGGAGAAGACATATGTCATTAATTATACCTGAAAATTACAATCCTGTGCTTTCCATTCGTGAAACACAAGAAGCCATCAAATATATTCGTGATACATTCCAGCATGAGTTCGGAAAAGAATTAAATTTATCGCGTATATCTGCTCCATTATTTTTAGAAAAAAGTTCTGGATTAAATGATGATTTAAATGGAATCGAAAAGCCTGTTTCTTTCACAATGAAAGAAATGCCTGGTCAGCAACTTGAAATTGTTCATTCTCTTGCGAAATGGAAACGATGGGCACTAGGTCATTATCGTTTTTCTATGCATGAGGGTTTGTATACCAATATGAATGCGATTCGAAAAGATGAAGAAGTAGATAATTTGCATTCTGTTTATGTAGATCAATGGGACTGGGAAAAAGTAATTTCAAAAGAAGAAAGAACAGAAAATATTTTAAAACAGCATGTTCGTCAAATTTTTAAAGTCATCAAACATATGGAACACGAAGTCTGGTATAAATATCCTCAGGCTGTGAATCATTTACCAGACGATATTTATTTTATTTCTTCACAAGAATTACTAGATTTATATCCAAATTTGTCAAACAAAGAAAGAGAAAATGAAATCACAAAAAAATATGGTTGCGTATTTTTAATGAAAATTGGAGATCGTTTATCCAATGGACTGAAACACGATGGAAGAGCCCCTGATTATGATGACTGGCAATTAAATGGAGATATTTTATTTTGGTATGAACCTTTACAATGCGCGCTTGAAATCTCCAGTATGGGAATCCGTGTTGATGAAAATAGTTTAGTTGATCAATTAAAAAAAGAAAACTGTTTAGAACGTCTAGATCTTCCATATCATCGCGATATCATCAATAAAGCGCTTCCTTATACGATTGGAGGCGGAATTGGACAATCTCGTTTATGTATGTTGTTGCTGAAAAAAGCACACATTGGCGAAGTCCAATCCAGTATTTGGCCAGAAGATATGATTCGTGAATGTCGTAAACACAATATTCAAATTTTATAATATAAAAGCTCCAAACGGAGCTTTTATTCATTTTCCTGAATCACAATCATGTTATCAAGTATTTCTTTGTCTTTTATTTCATCACAGATAATCGCATCAAAATCATCGGTATTGATAAAACTACAAAATCCTTTTACATCTAATTTTGATGAATCAACAAGTAAATATGATTTTAAAGCCAGTTTCATTGCCATTCGTTTTACATCCATGGTCTCCATTTCCACTGTATAAACAAGCTTTCTTTCTAAGTCCAAGCCTGCACAACTCACAAAGGCATAATCAAAATTAAATTGTTCTAAATTATGCAATGTAATAGGTCCTACGGACATATTGTATGCAGGAATATATTTTCCTCCAATCACAAAGATTTCTGCATTCGAATTTTCAATATATTCATCTAAAATCAAATTCGAATGCGTTACAATTTTAATGTGTTTATCTTTAATATATTTAACCATTGGAACAATACTCGTTCCTCCATCCAAAAAAACACAATCTCCATCTTTTACTAATTCACTAGCTTTTTTAGCAACTTTATCTTTTTGAGATAGATGACCTCTTTCACTCATCCTCTTTTCTTGTTGATTAGTTAAAACATTTCCTGTTTTTATGCTTTTTGCGCCACCATGAACACGAATGATCAAACCATTTTTTTCTAGTTCTTCACAATCTCTTCGAATTGTAGTTTCTGTCACATTTAATTGTGTTGCTAATTCTTTAGTCGAAATGAATTTTCGTTTATTTACAATTTGAACAATGATAGAAAATCTTTCACTTGCTAACATAACTCTCCTTATAATCCAAAAAATCCTTCTGGGATCAGCCAGAAGGATTTATTTTATTCTGCATCTGAAATTAATACATCTTCGCTTAATTCTGCTGTCGAAGTATCCAATGCATTTGTAATTTTATCAAATTCATCTTCTTTTTTCTCTTGTTGCATACGAGCAATACGTTTTTCACGTAATTCTTTTGCTTTTGCAGCAACTAAAAGATTTTGAGGACGATTTCCCTGATATCCTGTACCAGCTGGGATCAATTTTCCAATGATAACATTTTCCTTCATTCCACATAAAGGATCGACTTTTCCTTTAATTGTTGCATCTGTAAGAACTTTTGTTGTTTCCTGGAATGAAGCAGCCGATAAGAATGAATCTGTTTCAACAGAAGCTTTTGAAATCCCCAATAAAACAGGTTTAAAAGTGGCTGGAGTTTTCCCTGATAATAAGGCATCACGATTAATTTTCGTAATATTTGTCAATGACAATTGCACACCAACATTCAAGTCTGTGTCTCCACTATCCACAACAATGACTTTTTTCATCATTTGTTTGATCATTACTTCAAGGTGTTTGTCACTGATTTCAATACCTTGTGACTGGTAAACTTTCTTAACTTCTTTTAAAATGTAATCCTGAACTTCACGTACCCCTGCAACTCGTAACAATTCTTTTGGATCCAATGGTCCTTCTGTTAAAGCAGTTCCTGCTTCAATGGTAGCTCCCACTTGAACCCAAGGACGAATTGTCTGGTTTGCATTAATTTTATGTGAAACACTTTCTGTTTCATTTCGAATGATAATTTCTTGTCGCATTGTTCCATCAATACGTTCAATGGAAGTGATTTCTCCACCGATTTGAGCAATGGCGGCAACTCCTTTTGGACAACGAGCTTCAAACAATTCTTCAACACGTGGTAACCCTTGTGTGATATCTCCACCACCGGCAACTCCACCTGTATGGAATGTACGCATTGTTAACTGTGTACCTGGTTCCCCAATGGATTGAGCTGCCATAATACCAACAGCTTCTCCAACTTCCACATCTTTTCCAGTAGCCATATTGCGTCCATAACACTTACGACAAATTCCAGTTTTTGATTTACAAGTGAATACAGAACGAATCTGCATTCCTTCTACACCTGCATCTACAATTTGTTTGGCAATTTCGTCTGTAATAAATTCATCAGAACCAATAATCAATTCACCTGTTTGAGGATCCATGACATCTTCTTTTGAATAACGTCCAACGATACGATCTTGTAACGATTCAATTTCTGTATTTGTTTTACGATCCATTAATCGTTCTACATAATATCCTTTATCTGTTCCACAATCATCTTCCTGAATAATAACACCTTGTGCAACATCCACTAAACGACGAGTTAAATAACCGGATTCCGCTGTTTTTAATGCCGTATCCGTTAAACCTTTACGAACACCATGTGTTGAAATAAAGAACTCAGATACGTTCAATCCTTCACGGAAACAAGAATAAATAGGAACCTCGATTACAGATGGAACATATTCTCCATTTGCAGCTTTTCCTTGACGAGGTTTTGCCATTAATCCACGCATACCAGCTAATTGCGTAAAGTTGGATGCATTACCACGAGCTCCGGAAGTAGCCATCATGTTGATTGGATTTTTACGAGGTAAATTAGCCATCAATACGTCTACGATTTCATCTTTGACATCCGCCCATAATTTATTCAAATGACGTTCCCATTCTTCCATCGTTAACATACCTTTTCTTTGAAGAAACTTTAACTGTTCCGCTTTTTCTTTACCTTCATCAACATATTTTTCTTTATTTGGAGCCACTTCAATGTCACTTAAAGCAACTGTGATTCCAGCAACCGTTGAATACTTAAACCCTAAAGACTTAATCTGGTCAAGTACTTCGGCAGTCTCATCAACTTCATATCTCTTAAATACTTCCGCAATTACTTTTCCTAAATCTTTTTTCTTAACTTCACCAACAATTGGCATAGACTGAATATAGGCTTTTACATCTTGCCCAGGTTTCACAAAATATTTATCTGGTGTTTCCACAAAATTTTCTTTTGATACTTCATTGATATATGGAAAATCCTCTGGGAACATTCCATTAAAAATTATTTTACCAACTGTTGTGATTAAATAATCATTTTCGTGTTTAGGATTGAAAGAAGTTTTGTCTTTCAAGAATCCACGAACAGGCAAAGCAATACGGGAATGCAAATGTACCTGGTTTGTTTTATAGGCCAACATAATTTCATTAACATTCGCATAAACATGTCCTTCATTTTGTGCAAAAGTAGCCCATTTTTTTGCTTCTTTTGGACAACCAGCTTCTTCATAACGTTTTGATTCTTCCATTAATTCTTCAGCTGTTTCTTCCATTGTCAAATAATAGTTTCCCATAACCATGTCTTGTCCAGGCGTAACAATTGGTTTACCATCTTTTGGCCCCAGGATATTATGAGAACCCAGCATCATAACTAAAGCTTCAGCTCTTGCTTCTTCACTTAATGGAACGTGAATGGCCATCTGGTCTCCATCAAAGTCCGCATTAAAGGCTGTACAAACCAATGGATGCAAACGCATTGCGCGTCCTTCCACTAATTTTGGAAGGAAAGCTTGAATTCCAAGTCTATGTAAAGTAGGAGCACGGTTCATCAATACTGGATATCCATCAATGACTTTTTCAACAACATCCCAAATTCTTGGATCATGTTTTTCAATTAATTTCTCAGCATGTTTTGGATTTTGTGCATTTCCTACTTTTTGATTTACAATTTCATTAATAATAAATGGTTTAAACAAATTCAAAGCCATTTCACGTGGAATACCACATTGATACATTTTCAAATCCGGTCCAACCGCAATAACGGAACGACCAGAGAAGTCAACACGTTTTCCCAATAAGTTTTGACGGAAACGTCCTTGTTTTCCTTTTAAGGAATGAGACAATGACTTCAAAGCACGTCCACCAGCCCCAGTAATTGGTTTAGAACGACGTCCATTATCAATCAAAGCATCAACAGCTTCCTGAAGCATACGTTTTTCGTTTTGAACAATGATATTTGGTGTACCCAATTCCAATAATTTCTTTAAACGATTATTACGTGTGATAACACGACGATATAAATCATTTAAATCACTTGTCGCAAATCGTCCTCCATCTAATTGAAGCATAGGACGTAAATCAGGTGGAATAACCGGAATATTTGTCAGTACCATCCATTCCGGCTTGTTGTTGGAATGTCTAAACGCATTGATCGTATCTAAGCGCTTAATTAATTTTTTACGTTTTTCACCTTGCGCATTATCTAATTGTTCTTGAACAAAAGCATATTCTTCTTCCAAGTCAACATCTTGCAATAACTTTAATACCGCTTCAGCACCTGTTTGTGCTTTAAATCCATCTGAACCATATAATAAAAGATTTTCACGATATTCACGTTCCGATAAAATTTGTTTATAAGATAAATCACTTTCTTTTGGATCTGTCACAATATAACTAACAAAGTAAACAACTTCTTCCAATTGCTTTGGCGTTACATCCAATAATAAGGCCATGCGAGAAGGAATTCCACGCAAATACCAGATATGAGCAACGGGAGCCGCTAATTCAATATGTCCCATACGTTCACGACGAACACTTGATTTTGTGATTTCTACACCACAACGATCACAGACAACCCCTTTAAAGCTTACTTTTTTATATTTTCCACAAGCACATTCCCAGTCCTTTGTAGGTCCGAAAATTCTTTCACAGAATAAGCCATCTTTTTCCGCTTTTTGCGAACGATAATTGATTGTTTCTGGTTTTGTCACTTCTCCATGTGACCACTCTAATATCTTCTCAGGAGACGCTAATTGAACTTGAATTGAAGCAAATTTATTAACACTCATTATTCTTGGTCCTCCTGTTCATCTGTGATAGAAAGATCATTTTGATCTTCGATATCATTTACTAATTCTTCTTTATGTTCCACAACCTTGGCCTGGTCATCATCATCTAATGTGATATCCACTTCATTTTCGTTTTCATCTAATAAACGAACATCAATTGCCAAGCCTTGTAATTCATGCATCAATACTCTAAATGATTCAGGAATACCAGGTTCTGGAATGTCTTTTCCTTTGATAATGGCTTCATATGTCTTAATACGACCTTGAATATCATCGGACTTGATTGTCAAAATTTCTTGTAACGTATGGCTGGCACCATATGCTTCCAATGCCCAAACTTCCATTTCTCCAAAACGCTGTCCACCATTTTGTGCTTTACCACCTAATGGCTGTTGTGTTACTAGTGAATAAGGACCTGTAGCACGAGCATGTAATTTATCATCAACCATGTGCGCTAATTTGATCATATACATAACACCAACACTGATTCTTTCATCAAATGGCTGACCTGTTTGACCATCATATAAAACTTGTTTTCCATCTTCGGTCATGTTTGCTTCATGCATAACATCGGCCAAATCATCATTTGACAATCCATCAAATACTGGCGTTGCGAATTTAACGCCTAAATGTTTAGCCGCATATCCCAAATGAATTTCAAGAATTTGTCCAATATTCATACGAGAAGGCACACCAAATGGATTTAACAAAATATCAACTGGCGTTCCATCGGCCATAAATGGCATATCTTCGATTGGTAAAATCTTAGAAATAACCCCTTTATTTCCGTGACGACCTGACATCTTATCTCCTTCAGAGATTTTACGTTTTTGCACAATATATACTTTAACACGCATATTTACACCAGGAGGAAGATCTGAACCATCTCCACGTTTAAATACACGAATTGAATGAACAATACCGGCTCCTCCATGAGGAACTTTCAATGAATTATCACGTACTTCACGTGATTTTTCACCAAAAATAGCTAACAGCAATTTTTCTTCTGGAGATACTTCACTTTGACCTTTTGGTGTTACTTTACCAACTAGAATATCTCCTTCTTTTACTTCAGCTCCCACCATGATAATTCCATTGGCATCCAATTTACGAACCGCATTTTCACCAACATTTGGAATATCACGCGTAATTTCTTCTGGACCTAACTTTGTATCACGACAGTCAATGTCATATTCTTCAATGTGAATGGAAGTATATACATCATCACTAACCATTCTTTCTGACATAATAATGGCATCTTCGTAGTTATATCCATACCAAGTCATATACGCAATCGTTACGTTTTGTCCTAATGCTAATTCTCCATTTTGCATACTAGGACCATCTGCTAAAATATCTCCTTTTTCAACTTCTTCTCCCACTTTAACAATTGGTTTCTGGTTGATACAAGTAGAAGCATTGGAACGAGAAAATTTACGCAATTGATATGTATGTTTTTCTCCTTCATTGTCTTTGATGACAATGCGAAGAGAATCCACATAATCAACAATTCCATCTTGTTTTGCAACAATACCAACGCCAGAGTCTTTGGCAATTTTATATTCAATTCCTGTCCCTACATAAGGAGAATGTGGATTCAATAAAGGAACTGCCTGACGTTGCATATTAGCACCCATTAAGGCACGAGAAGCATCGTCATTTTCCAGGAAAGGAACACAGGCAGTCGCTACAGATACAATTTGCTTAGGCGAAACGTCAGCTAGCTCAACGCTTTCTCTAGGTGCATTGATTGTGTCTCCATTTTTACGAGCAACAACTGTTTCTTTTTCCAGGCGGCCGTTTTTTACTTCATTGGCTTGAGCAATGATGTAATCCGCTTCTTCATCAGCACTTAAATAAATAGCTTCTTCACTTACAGTTCCATCTGGATTCACAACACGATAAGGTGTTTGAATAAATCCATATTCATTGATTTTGGCATATGTTGTTAAGTTTGAAATCAAACCAATGTTTGGTCCTTCTGGTGTTTCAATTGGACAAATACGACCATAGTGAGAAGAATGAACATCACGCACTTCAAATCCTGCACGATCACGAGTTAATCCACCTGGTCCCAATGCAGAAATACGACGTTTATTTGTTAATTCTGCCAATGGATTTTGCTGGTCCATAAATTGAGACAATTGACTGCTTGAGAAAAATTCTTTGATAGCAGCAGTTAAAGGACGAATATTTGTTAATTTTTTAGGTGTCAATCCATCTAATTCCTGAATGGACATACGTTCTTTTACAACACGTTCCATACGAGACAAACCAATACGGAACTGATTTTGAATCAATTCTCCAACAGAACGAATACGACGATTTCCTAACATATCGATATCATCTGTTGAACCAATTCCTTCCATAACATTTAAACTATAAGAGAAGAACGCATACATATCGGAAATTGTAATGGTATGTTTATTTGTGAATGGATCGTTTCCAGCAATCTTAATTGTTTGATTATCTTTATCAATTACATACAATTCCTGAACACACGAACCAATTAACCATGCAGTAATTTCTTCATTTAATACACGTTTTTCAATGCTGAATTCACTAGCAGTATCTAATTTATCAGCAGAAACCCCAATTTCAAATGGATTTACATAGAATTCCATAGATTCATCTACTAAATCCTGTCCTTCATTATTTGTTAAACGACCCAAAGTAAATAAGCGTTGTCCATAATTTAAAACTGGTTTTACATTTTCAGGCGTTAATACAACTGGAGTGGCAATCAATCCAGCATAAATCGCAACTTCTTCTTTATATTGTTTTAACATTTCTACATCTTGTGGAGTTAAAACCGTTCCCATTTCTAAATAATAAGAACCACAGTCAACATCTTGTGCCAAGACACGACCAATTAATCCAACATTATAAGAAACAGGGATACTGACAACATCTGCTTCATGGAATTCAGCACGGAATGGGTACGCAACACAATAACGTCCTTTTGCTAATTCTTCACGAAGTATATTTCTTTGATCACGATGGATCATTGTCCCTTTTTCCATAAAAACATTTCCATCTACATCTAAGATGTCATGTGCTAAAGAACTTCCTTCCATACGTGAAATCGCATTTAATTTTTTACGTAATTTATAGCGACCTGCTTTTGTCAAGTCATAACGACGATGATCAAAGAATTTTGCCTGCATTAAAGAAATGGAACCATCTAATGTAGGAATTTCATCACTTCTTTGATTTTCATAAAAAGACAATAAAGCCTCTTGTGTTGTTTTTACTTTATCATTGATCAATGAATTCTCAATGTCTTCATACTTTCCAAAGAAAGCCGTATACAACAACAAATATAAATTCATGTATTCACGGTCTTCAGGATCTGTGGCAACATCATCCCATTTACGTCCAATGGCATGTAAGAACGTTTCCATTGCGCTCGTATCATGAGTATCTTCATTGATTTCTAAATTCAATGACATTCCAATGGCTTTGAATAAAATAGAGAACAAAACTTTACGACGACGATCAATCGATACATTGATGATACGACCATTTGTTGTCTTTTTTTGTTCTGTCATGAATTCTAACCAAGTTCCACGAGACGGAATCAATTCACATGAATAATTTTGTCTACCCGTTTTTTCATCGTAGTTATCAGAAAAATAGGCGCCTGGTGAACGGACAATCTGGCTGACAATGACACGTTCTGCCCCATTAATGATAAACGTTCCTGTTTCTGTCATTAAAGGGAAATCCCCTAAAAATACTTCTTCTGTTTTTGTAACCACTTCACCTGTTTCAGGATTTGTGACCTCTAATTCCATATCTGCATATAAAGGTGCCGCATAGTTACACTCTCTATACATAGATTCTTCTGCATTGTATTTCGGTTTTTCAAAGTGATACTGAATAAAATTCAATTTGATGTTTTTTCCATAGTTTTCGATCGGATAAATCTCTTCGAAAACTTCTTTAATCCCCTGTTTTGTGAACCACTTGAACGAATTTGTCTGAATTTCAACTAAATTTGGAAGTTCAAGATTTCCACTTACTTTCGAATAATTTCTACGTGAAGCTTTCTTACCACACGCAACAACTCGATACGATTTACTATCCATGCCTGCCATCCTTTCCGTTAAATTTAAAATTGGGCATAGTAATCCCATAGACTATTATGCAATTTATTATATTACTCAACATTTATAAAATAGTCAAGAGAAGAATAAAAAAAAA
>NZ_JBJEEY010000069.1:0-50863 GCF_051873555.1 Floccifex sp.
TTTTTCGATTGATAATTCAACCAAAAGTGGCTCACATTTAAATTAACAAATACACTTATTGGATTAAAGATACAGAATTTATAGAAATTGCTCAAGAAACGAATAAAAATGCGATTAAACACTATCCATTCGCATCAAACAAAAAAAATGTTGTAAAGAAAGCCTTGAAAGATAGTAAAAAACATAAAGCAGTTAGTACACCTGGTTTAGTTTGCAGCATGCATCGTATTATCGCAAAAGTAATTCCATATACTTGGATGATCAAAGTCTGGACTTGGATGCAAAAAATATAGGAGATTTATATGTTTAGAGAAATGAGAAGAAAGAAACAGGAAGTATCTAAAGAATGTTGCATCAAAATATTAGAACAAGAAAAAAGAGCAGTGGTTTCATTTAAAACTGAAGACTATCCTTATGCAATTCCGATGAATTATTTATATAAAGACAATAAAATTTATCTTCACTGTGGTTTTTCTGGACAAAAAATAGATGCAATGATGCATGATAATCGTGTTTGTTTTACAACATGGGATAAAGGCTATAAAAAAGAAGGAGATTGGGCTTATTATGTAACGAGTGTGGTAATATATGGTCGTATTCATTTTATAAAAGATGATATTATATTAAAAGCATTAGGAATGAAATATTTTCCAAGTGAAGATGAATTAAATATAATTATTGAAAAACATTATAAAAATGTGCAATTATTGTGCATTGAAATAGAACATATGACAGGTAAACTCGTTCATGAAAAATAATTTTATTTTTCTCCTTACTTTTTGAAAAAACCAAAAAAGAAAAGGAGTTTTCTTTTGTCTTTTGAAATGATTAAATGATAATAAGAAGGTGAAAGAAATGTTAGAAAAAATAGTATATGAAACATATGAAAAAACAATGCGATCTTTAAAAAGCTATGAATTTAATAATAGAAGTCGTATCTTACAAGAATGTAAAAAAAGTATTGATAAAATAGTAGATTATTACACAGAAAATGATTTTACTGTTTTAGTACAGTATACAAAAGACATAGAAAAATGATTCAATTGAATTTTATAACACCAAACGAAGATAAAAAAGGAATTGAAACATTTGTTGGATTTGAAAATATAATACAAACATATACAGATACACTTTCCAATTTAGCAATCAAATACAAGAATCCAGTATATCATTCTTTATGCATTGAATTTTTAAAAAATATTCAAAATGCGAAATGGCCAAACAGCATATTTAAACAAAATCTGACTAAACTTTAAATACAGCAGGAAAAAGAATATGAAATAAGTTTAGAACAATATTGGATTTCTCATTCAAGTTTAAAAGAAGAATTAGAAGGGAAGTTAAAGGATCTTCAAAAACAAAAAGAAGAAATGTGGCAAAAGTTATTAAAAATTGATGTTATAAAAAAAGTAAATGATTTAGAAAATGAAATAAAAGAACTAAACCAATATAAAAGAAAGTTGCCACTAATCAAACGAAAAGAAAAACATAGTACAATAGATAAAATAAATCACAAACAAAAAGAATTAGATATACTGAAACCACAAAAAGATGAAATTCTGAATCATAATGAAGATTTTCATAGATTAGAAACTATAGAAAAAAATATACAAGAAATAGAAAATCAAATGGCATGTAAAATGAGTTATAAAGAGTAACACACGTTACTCTTTTTTGGCATTATTTTACGAATCATTTACTTCGCATAATATATCTTATGTAATATTTTTATGAAATTATACTTACATATTTTTTTTATTACATAATTGTGAAGTATAAAATTTATATGATTCTTTCATTTAATAAAATAAGTGTCATTATTCATCTTTTATTTGAAATTGACTTCTCACAGGATAATATATTCTAAGATCTAATAGGTTTAAATAACTTGTAATGTTTTTTTTATTCATACTGTATCAATGATTCAATATTAAAACATATCAATTGTTGTATGTTGTTTTTCAATGTTGTAACAAGATATTCATTTCTAAATCTTATGCATACTGTTTTTAATTACTAAATTATAGGATAAATATGATTTATTGATAGAATAGGTTGCTTATTATGTGAAATATTTCACATATAATGTATATTGTATAACTAATAGAATTGGAATGCCAATGTAGAATTTCCTTTTTCGAATTTTATGACGAAAAACAAACATCGCACATAGACTTCCGATTCCCCCACCTAGAATTGTTAAGCACAGTAAGATATTTTCAGGTATACGATATTTTTGATGTATTGCTTTATATTTATCGACTCCATAAACTATAAAACTCAAAATATTGATAAATATACAATAAATCATTAAAACTTTCCTTTCTTTTAGAACAAAGTTAATTGTTCTATTTGTTTCTTTGCTTCAAATTTATTTAAATATTTGAATATTTCATCCATTCTATATTCAATTCCATACTGTTGACACAAAGAAACAAATAAATGATAGAGTTCATTTGCTCTTTGTACCGGCAATTCATATGCATTTCCATATTTTTTGATATATACTTCTTTTAATCCAGGAAATAATTTATCTAATTTCTCATAAAAATATTCACGATTTCCTTCTCGTAATGTTAATCCCATTCCAAAATTAATAATTCCTTTTACATTTTCTCTAGCACAAGCTTTTACAATTTGTTCAATATTATATTTTGTATCATTTATAAAAGGAAGAATTGGACACAACCATACAATAGTCGGAATTCCTTTTTCTTTACAAATATGTAATACATTTAGTCTAGAGGAAGTAGAACATACATTTGGTTCTAAAATAGAACACAATGCATCGTCATACGTTGTAATTGTCATTTGTACAATTGCTTTACTTGTTTGATTGATTTTTTCTATTAAATCTATATCCCTTAAAATCAAATCCGATTTAGTCAAGATAGCTACGCCAAATTCATATTTATCAATGATTTCTAAGCAACTTCGCGTTAATTTTAATTCTTTTTCGATATGAAGGTATGGATCACACATAGCGCCTGTAGCAATCATACACTTTTTTCTTTTTCGATATAAAGCACTTTCCAGTAATTCAGGTGCATTGATTTTGACTTCAATATCTTCAAAATCATGATTCATTTGATAACATTTGCTTCTTGAATCACAATAAATACAGCCATGTGAACAACCACGATATAAATTTATTCCATTTTTATTGGATAAAATACCTTTAACTTTTACAAAATGCATATACTTAACCAATCTAAAAAAGACTCAAAAAAGAGTCTTATAAACCAAGTACCTGATCGATGACTTTTCCAATGCCATTGTCATCATTGCTATCAGCAACCATAACCGCGGCCTCCTTAACTTCATCCATGGCATTGCCCATAGCCACACCAATTCCAACACGTTTTATCATTTCAATGTCATTTTGTGCATCTCCAAAAGCCATAACCTCATTCATTGAAATGCCTAACTTCTTTGTGATTTTTTCTATAGCACTGGCTTTGCTGACATTTTTAGGCATAATCTCTATCCATTGAGGACCCACTAATAATACATCATAATCTGATAAAGCTTGTTTTAAAGCATCTATATTTTTCTCAAAGAAATTCCCGGTTTGTACAAGAATTACTTTATTAATATCTTGTGTTAATTTTACTTGTTCATATGGTAAATTGATAAAATTACGATGCTCCATCCCAGCTTTTAAACCATAATCTTCTGGTTCACCAAAAATGAAAGACTTTACTTTTTTCTTCATTCGATTCATAGTGGAAACATAACTATAAAAGTCATACCCACATTGAAAAATACCTTCCACTTTGAATTCCTTACAAATCTTTTGAATCTTTAGACCATCTTCCATTGTTAAAACATCATCTAAATCATATTCTCGATTTTCAAAATCATAAACAATTTGTCCATTGACTAAAGCCAGAAAATGCGGGCCATTTTCTAAACCCAAAGGCTCATAAACAAATTTACAGCCATTTTTATCGCGTCCAGAAGCAATAATAATATGGATACCATTTTCCATTGCCTTTTGAATGGAATACAAAGTACGAGGATCAATTGTTTTCTGACTTGTTAATAAAGTACCATCTAAATCAAATGCTAAACACTTTATGGTCATAACTAACTCCTGTCCAGTTTAATTGTACGATCAATTCCCAATGCCTGACATGTCAATTCAATGGTGATTGGTTGTGGATCTTCTTCCTGATAATAAATGAAAGCATTGTGGAATGTAATCATAATATTACAACTCAATGACTGTTCAGGATCCAGATACAACAATGCATAGCCACCCGATTCACCAGAAATATTTTTTGTTTGTGCCAATAATCCATCCGTTTTTAAATCCAGTTTTTTAATATCATCCATTGACATAGATTTAAAGTCACCTTTTGATGCATAATCGGTTGTTAAACAACCGTTTAAAGTCCCTAAAGGTGTAACATAAGGAATAACCATTCTTTTATCTGTTTTATTTTCATATTTAATATAAAAATTTGATACCACAGTATTTCCTTCAAAGAAATTAATTTCAGCTTGTGAATAATCATAGCTAATCAATAATTCATCACTTTCATATAATTTCTGTGACATACCCACTTGTTTTGTCGCAACATCCTGATTACTGGCAGTACGAACTTTCGCATTTTTAAAAGCTAAAAAATCTTTGGAAGAATTAAATTCAATTCCTATATTTTTCTGATCATTATTTGGAAAGCCAATATAACCAGCAATATAAGCTTTTTCCCCGGCTGGAACAATTTTAGAAGGAACAAACTTCTTTTGATCAATGGCTCCAATTTCTTTGTCACTTCCCTTTTCTTTGATGGAATACGACAAATTATCTAAATCAAACTCATCATCTGAACTGTTTTCAATGTCCATTAAATAATAATAATAAATCGTATTTTGTGCATCATTTTCTACTTTTAAAACATCTGATAACGTTAAAATAACATTATCTGATACTGTATAGGAAGGATTTTTTGAACAACCAAATAGAGAAAGACACAAAAATAAGCTCATGAAAAGACTCAATACTTTTTTCATTTTTTCCTCCTTATTCCACATCAAAACGCTTAAAAAGAACATCTCTGGCTTTTTGTTCAAACAAAGAAGGCAAAGACTTTAAATCACTAAATTCAATGACGGGATTTCGTTTCTTTAATGCTTTATAAATCACAAAATCCGCAACAACTGGATTTTTAGGCAGCAAAGGACCATGTAAATATGTTCCTAGAATTTTTCCATCATAAAAGCCTTCAAAACCAGCATCAAAACTATTTCCATATCCATGAAGGACTTTTCCTAACGGACTTGAAACATTTAAAGTCTGTCCACCATGATTTTCAAAGCCAATAATTTTTGTTTGAATACCATCTAAATTCGCATCAATAATTATATTACCAATACAACGAGACCCTTGTTTACCTGTATCCGTATAATAATCATAGAATTTTAATCCATCAATTTTTTGTCCATCTGCTGCAATATAATATTGACCAAATAATTGATAGCCACCACAAATCAATAAAACAAATGTATTTTCGTCCATGGCTTTTTTGATATTTTCTTTTCGAGAAAGTAAATCCGGAATCAAACTAATTTGTTCCTTATCAGCGCCGCCTCCTAAAAATAATAAATCATATAAACTTAAATCCATTTTTTGTCCGATTTGGCAAGTATCCAATTGAAAATCAATACCACGATCTAAACAACGTTTTTTAAGGACCATCATATTTCCTTTATCACCATATAAATCCATAATATCATGATACATCCAGCATACTTTTAAATTCATAGGCCCATCTCCTTTACAATGACATGACGAACAGGCAGAAGAGCTGTATATGTCGCGATAACATAGACTTTTTCAGGAAAAGAAAAACTTTTAGAAACAGCTTGTTCCATTGTATCATAGACTTCAATATCACCTTGGTAGCCACCATATTCAATACGCAAAGCCATATCATATCCACGCGTACCCGTACAAATGATACGCTTTGTTTGTTTATTCATAATTTTTTCAAAAAAAGTATCATAAATCCAGCTGACATCGGTTCCATCTTGTTCTCTATCATTTAAAACAATACAAATTGTTTTATTTTCTAAATCCGTTTCAATGACTTTCATAACTTCATTGGCTCCCGTTGGATTTTTAACTAAATTTAAAATACAAGTATGATTATAATTATTAAAAGATTCATTTCGACCTGCAGGTTGAGGAGCATGACTAAATACATATTCAATAACATCTGTTTTAATATTCAAGTATTTGCATACTGCACATACCGCCGCACAATTATACATAGAATACAAACCATGATACGGTTGACGGAAAGTATGCCCATCACAAGTAAAAGATTGTTTATTCAAATCAATATTTTTTAATTCAACATATAATTCAGGTGTCTGAAAATCACAATGTGAACAATGAAATTTTCCAATATGTGAATACTGATAAAAAGAATAATTTAATTTATGACCACATTCAGGACAAAACTTTCCTTCAGAAGCTTCTGAAGTATTCTTTAAAGAATATTTATTCTTTTCCATTCCAAAATAATAAACATGACTATTCACAGCTTTTTGTGCTAAACGAACCACGTTGGGATCGTTTCCATTTAAGATTAAGTCTCCTCTATAATTTGGCAAAACATCTTCAATGGTTTCAATCAGCTGCTCCATTTCTCGTGCACGATCCAATTGATCGCGAAAAAAATTATTCACAACAAAACAAGTAACAGGAATAAAAGGAAGAATATGGCGAACATTTAATTCATCGACTTCTAAAACACAAGCCGTAGCATGGATGCGTCCACTTAAGGAAGCATTCGTCAACAATGTCGTTGTGATGCCTGCTTTTAAGTTATCGCCTTTTCGATTGGAAATCACATGATATCCTGCATGAGCTAAACAATCCGCAATCATGTTGGCTGTACTTGTTTTTCCATTTGTTCCTGTCACCAAAATAACAGGTCCAGTAAAATCCAATTTATTTAAAATTTCGTGATCTAATTTTAAAGCGATTGAACCAGGTAAAGACCCTCCACGTCCAATGCATTTTAAAAATAGAGAAGATATTTTGGCAGCGCAAATCGCAAGTGTCTGCATAACAATCACTCCTTCACTATTCTTCTATTATACACGAAACTTCTATTGGGATAAATACTCCTTTTCAAGACACTTTTGATCGAGAATATGCATCAAAATGGCGCCTAGTGGTGCACTGACTAAAATGGAAAGAACAGAAATTGCCAAAATAAATTCTCCTTGTGATAGTCCCATTGCCAATGGAACAGAACCAATAGCTGCTTGAACCGTGGCTTTTGGACAATAAGAAACAGCTGTAAAAAAGCGTTCTTTTTTATTTAATGGTGTTTTGATCAAACATATAAATACACCAAGAATTCGAATCAATAAAATAACAAATAAGAATAAAACACTAATCCATCCATAATCAAAGGCAACACTTAAATTTACACTGGCACCTACTAAAACAAATAAGAAAATTTGTGCGATATTCCATGTTTGATTATAAAAATGGTTCAAAGACATACAAGAATTAGATGTATTATGCAAGGCAAGTCCCATAGCCATAATTGAAATATATCCGCTAAAAGGAATGGGTAAATTCTCTAATTTCATTAATAAAAAAGAAAAACATAATACAAAAATAAATTCATTTATAGAATGCATTTTTATTTTATTCAAAAATAAAGACACAATTTTTCCAGTTCCATATCCAATCAAAATACCAAAACCAATGGAAAAAGGAACACGCAATAATTCACTGGCATGAAAACCATTTCCCATCGCTAAAGAAGTAAAACAAGAAAACATTACAATCACAAAGACATCATCCACCGATGCACCTGCTAAAATCATTTGCGGAATTCCCTTTTTGGTACCTAGCTTTTTATCCATGCATTCAATCATTTTCGGAACGACAACTGCAGGAGAAACCGCTGCAATTACACTTGCCAGAATAGCTGCATCTAATGTGGAAATTGAAAAGAATTTTGGTGCGAAATAAATAGTAGCTGCCATTTCAAAACAAGCTGGCACAAAACACATTAAAATAGCTGGGCGACCTACTTTTTTTAAATCCGAAATATCTAAGGATAAACCAGCACGGGTCAAAATAATGATCAAAGCCATTTGTCGAATTTGTGAAGATACTTCTAGAATAGATATATCTAATAAAGATAAACAATAAGGACCTAAAATCATACCAGCAATAATCATTCCTAACAAACGAGGTAAATGACATTTTTGAAATAAAAAACCTAGAAACAATCCCAATAAACAAATATACGCAATACTCTCTACCATAAATCCTCCAAAAAGAAAAAACTGATGACACAACAAAAAAATGTTGTAGAAGTCATCAGCTTTATGCGGTTTTGCAATATGCAAGGGAGACATTCATTCCCTTTGAAAAGAAGAACTTTCCGAAAAAATACTATCACATTTTTTTATATAAATCAATAATTTTTACCATTAGTTCACTACGACCAAAAGGCGTCATCAAATAAAAACCATCTACATAATTTTCTATTTTCTTCATA
The DNA here is from genome assembly GCF_051873555.1 of Floccifex sp. Classification (GTDB taxonomy): domain Bacteria; phylum Bacillota_I; class Bacilli_A; order Erysipelotrichales; family Erysipelotrichaceae; genus Floccifex. The sequence continues at coordinate 8,541 of NZ_JBJEEY010000069.1, forward strand.
ATTGTACTTGAAACATGAATCGCAATTTCCTGGGCTTGTTCTCGATTTTTATTGACATATAAATCCATAATTTCTTTACAAACATGAATTCCATTGATTTCATTTTCCATGAAAACCGCATTTCGATATGAAACAACAGGAATAACGCCTCCTAAAATATAGGCATTTAATTCCTTTTTTGCTCGTTTTAAATTTTCAAATGCTTCTAAAGATAAAATAGGCTGCGTAAAGAAACCAACCATTCCATTTTCTATTTTTTCTTTTGCGATTTTTAATTGAATATCAAAATTCAATGCATTGACATTTAAAGCCCCAAATAAATGAAAAGGAGACATCATTCCTTTTTCTTCTAAAGAACAAATATATTTTGCCATTTTACGAGAATTAAATTGATATACCGTCTTAACTTCATCACGAGAATCACTTGGAATAGGATCTCCCGTAATTAAAAGTACATCACGGATTCCCTGGGCATAATCTGCCAATAATAAAGCCTTTGTCGCATTTAAATTACGATCTCGACAAGTCATATGTGGCAATACATCCATATTTAATTCACGTTTTACTTTACAAGCCAGTAAAGAAGCATCCATTCTTGCTCGTCCAATAGGACAATCCGCAATTGTTAAAGCATCTGCCACTTCTTTTAATTGCCAGGCCCCTTTCATAAACTTTGATAAATCCCAATTTGATGGAGGATCTAATTCCACTGCAATAACTTTTTGAAGATTGGATAATTTTTTATAGAAATCACTTGGATCTTCTATTGTATCAATATGTTTGATTTCCTTTTTTATAGGTTCATTTACTTCATAATTTGAATGCAAAGAATTTACAAGTTCTTTAATATGATCTGGTGTTGTTCCACAACAACCACCCATCATAAAAATATTATAATTTCTCATTTTCAACATTTCTAAAGCAAAATAAGAAGGATTAACTTGATAATATGTTCGATTATTGACAATGGTTGGATAACCAGCATTAGGCGAAACATAAGAAATATCTTCAAAAGATTGTAAAAGAGATACCATATGTGATACACCACATCCACAATTTAATCCAATTACATCAAAATGATTTTTTGTATGGGATATTAAATCTTGAATATGGATACCAGAACTTGAAAATCCATCACTTTGAACTGAAAAACTTACAATTAAAAAAGCATCTTCAACTTTGGAATGAATATAAGAAGCGATTTCATTTAATCCATCAATTCTAGATTGCGTCTCAAAAATAAAATATTTTATATTTTTTTCTAAAAAACGATCTACGACCCATTTCATTTCTTCAAACGCATCATATTCACTTGAAATGGGGCCAATGTCTGCAAATACAAAAACATCAAAAGCATTGGCAATATCACAAGCTTTATAAATAGATTCTTTACAATATGTTTCATCTTGAAAATATGGACGATTACAACAAAAAGTATTGGTTTTAATAGCTTGTGCACCCGCTTCAATATATTCATTATGAATCTGAGATATCCATCGCGGATGAATCACATTCATTTTTTCTACGCATTGTCTTTCAAATGGATGCAGTTTGGAAAAATAAGTACCCATAGCCCCATCAAAAACCAGTATATGATTTTTACAATATTCCTGAATCTTCATAACTATCCTAACACTTTCTTGGCAATATCTGCACTTTGTTTTGCATCTTTTGAATAATAATCGGCACCTATTTCTTTGGCATACTCTTCTGTTAAAACGGCTCCTCCAACCATAATGACACAAGGATGTTTTGAATCTTTCAGTGCTTGAATTGTTTTTTTCATTGATTCAACTGTTGTCGTCATTAAAGCCGATAGTCCAATTAAATAAACATTATGATAAATGGCTTGTTCCACTACTTTTGCAACTGGAACATCTTTTCCTAAATCAATGACTTGATATCCATAATTTTCCAATACAACTTTAACTATATTTTTCCCAATATCATGAATATCGCCTTCAACTGTAGCTAAAAGTATTTTTCCTTTTGAAATGTTTTGTCCTTTATTGGCAATACGCTCTTTTATACAATCAAAACCAGCACAAGCTGCATTGGCGGCATTGATTAATTGTGGTAAAAACAATTTATTTTGTTCATATAATTCTCCTACTTTATCTAAAGCCGGAATTAACTTTAAATTAATGATATCCATTTCATTCATGGTCTCTAATTCACGTAACGTGCATTTATAACATTCTTCTTTTAAGCCTTTAATGACAGCTGATTCAATATCCATACCAGAAGAAGAAATAACTTTTTCTTCTTTAATATTCGCAAACCGTTGAATATAATCCTGACAATCTTTGTCTTGACAAGAAATGGCTTTAAAAGAATGGATACAATCCATAATAGCCTGACTATTTGGATTCACAATAGGTAAATCCAAACCACAATATAAAGCACTCGTTAAAAAAGAACAAATAATATGATTTCGACTAGGTAAGCCAAAAGAAATATTAGACACACCCAATGTGCAATACAAACCAAGTTTTTCTTTGATTATCTGCATGGCTTTTAATGTCTCCATAGCCTGATTTTGTTGCGCAGAGATCGTTAATGTCAAACAATCTATAATAATATCTTTATCATCAATATCATAAGACTTAGCTTTCTGATAGATTCTTTGAGCAATATTAAAACGAGAAATCGCATCTTGAGGTATACCGTTTTTATCTAAAGTTAAACCAATGACACTGGCTCCATATTTTTTTACAATGGGTAGAATACTATCACAATTATCGCCATTCACTGAATTCACAATGGCTTTTCCATTACAGACTCTTAAACCCGCTTCAATGGCTTGTATATTCGATGAATCAATTTGTAAAGGAACCGTAACAACGCTTTGAATGGCTTTTATGACATCAATCATCATAGAAATTTCATCAATACCAGGTAATCCTACATTAACGTCCAATACATCGGCACCTGAATCGACCTGGGCAATTGCTTGTTCCATGATATAATTTAAATCATGTTCTTTTAAAGCTTGCTGGAATCGTTTTTTTCCTGTTGGATTGATTCTTTCACCAACGACTCGCACTTGATTTAATTCTATCATTTGACTGCTTGAACAAATACCGTGTTTTGATTTCATTGAAATTTTTTGTATTTCTTTGTCTTTGTTACAAGCCTGAATAAAAGAAGGAGTACTGCCACAACATCCACCAATCATAGAGACACCTAATTCTTTAAACGCATTGATTTTTTCTTTGAAAGTAGAGGCATCCATTTGATATTCACCTGTTGCTGGATTGGGTAAACCGGCATTGGGTTTTACAATCAAATCAATATCGGTCCATTGTTTCATTTCTTTGATTAAAGGATAAATTTCATCTGGTCCTAAAGAACAATTAATTCCCATGGCATCGATTTTTAATGAATCTAAAACACATGCCATACTAGCTACTTTTGTTCCAGTAAAAGTTCTTCCGTTTTTTTCAAAACTCATTGTGACCCAAATTGGTAAATCACAATGTTCTTTTGCTGCTAATACACCAGCTTTTACTTCATATAAATCGGACATTGTTTCAAAAACAACGATATCAATTTCCTGTGTTTTGGCTATATCAATAATTTGCGCAAAAATATCATAAGCTTCTTCAAAAGATAAAGTACCATAGGGTTCCATTAACTCTCCAATTGGACCAATATCTAAAGCTACTTTACATTGATTGCCCGCTGCTTTTTTTGCGATTTGAATATTGGCAATCAATAATTCTTCCAAAGAATAATTTAAATTCGATACTTTATGACGATTTAAACCAAACGTATTGGCATAAATAACCTGACTTCCACTATTAATATATTGACGATGAATATTTTCTAAAATATCTGGATGTTCTAAACCAAAGACTTCAGGTCTTTGGCCTAAACCAAGTCCATATTTCTGCAACATGGTTCCCATAGCACCATCTAATAAAATATATTCATTTTTCACAAGTTTGTCCTCTCTTTCTAAATGCACATGTCATAAATAAAGAACATACTTCACAACCTTTATGACGATGTAAATATGCATGATTTGAAATTGCGATAAGACCGGTCACTGATTTTCTTGGAATTAATATATAATTTTTTGTTAAACAAACACCAATTGTTTTTGAAATCTGAAGAAAATCACATAAAGTATTTTGAAAGGATAAAGGACAATCTCCATATCCAGGTGAAAACCGATCAGAACAAAAATCATTAGAAAACATATGATTTATGTCTTCTTCAAAATTGTCACAGACATTTTCAATGGCTGCATTACAGCATGCATCAAAAATAAGAGCATCTGCCACATCACATACTTCTTTTTTTCGTAAAATTTGTTCCACTTCTTGTCCTAATGTACACGCAAAAAAGATAATAAATTTAGCTGGATTTATCATTTCTTTTAAATCATTTCCAGGAAAATCAATAGATGTATATTGTTCCTTTGATAACAGACGATATATCAGTTTAGGTTGTATATTAGATACAATTTTAATGTTATTTTGTATTTGATTTAAAATTTGAGAATCCAATATCTGATCTTTATAGCCTAAATAATAAAGCACTTGTGACAAAGGAATTTCAGTGATTCTTGCTTGTATTTGAAATTTCATGTCATTATTATAATAAAAAAAAGACGAGAAATCTCGTCTATTTCAAAAATCGATCAAATATTTTTGCACATGGCTCATATAACCATAAAATAGAAATGAAACTACTTGCGGCTAATAAGAATTCAAATAATAAATCGGCCATAAAATACGATACAAAATTGACATGCATTAAGAGAATGGAAGCCAATACAAAGATCCAGGAATATAAGAAAGAATATAAAACACCTGTACATGCTAATGAAAAAGATGATTCACATTTTTTAAATAGAGTGTTTGATAAAATTGGAATCAAAGCCCATCCCATCCACATAAAAGGCGTATAATACAAATTAAAACTTCCCAAAATTAAATTATCAAATAATACATGCAATGTAATCACGAGTAAAGTTTCATGTATTTTAAGTTTTTTAGAATATAATACCAATAAAAATACAGTTAATTGAATATTCGGAAGAAAGGTTAATACTTCTTCTTGAATGGTTAATATAGCACTTAAAAAAGCCAGTAAAACCAATCTTTTAGTATTCATAATTTAATTCAGTCATGATAAATGAAACTTTCATTCCATCTTTTACAACAATATCATTAATACCTACTTCACTCATTTGATCATCGACATAAATACAAATGTAACTTGACCAATCTTCTGGTGTTGTTAATTCATCAATTGTCATCAACATTCCATTGTCAATAGTTACATTATCAAAATTTTCTTCTACAAGATTCACTAAGGTATCCCCTTCCATGAATTCCACATTTTTGTCTTGAAGAACATTTTGATCTAAATCAATGACTTCAATTTGAATAGATCCATCAGCTTTTGATTGCGATAATATTTGACGACCAAACAAAGCCGCTACAATGGCTACTAGAACAACCACTGTCACAATAAGTTTTTTTGAATTTTTCATTTCTTTTTCTTCTATCTAGTCCATTTATTCAAACCCCAGTAAATAAATAAAATAAATAGAAATCCTCCTATCTAGATTCAGGTAAGTCTTCTGACTTGGTTTCACTTTACTCTCAAGCCTTATCAATTACTCAATGACATATATGATTTCATCAACCTTACAGCTGCCGGGACAGTTCAAGCTTTTCACTTGATTCCTTATTAAGAAATACCGCCTGAATTCTTATAACATTATATCATATTAAAAAATATTGTCATTCTTTTCTTCAATACATTTGATGACATGATAGCACATTTCACTATAAGGAAGACAAACATTGAATTCCTTGGCCATTTTCAACAATTCCCCTAAAAACATGTCCACTTCTGTATGCTTCTTTGCTTGTATATCCTGTAACGTCGAATAAATATTTCCTGAATCACTGCCAGGAAAAATACAAACATTTTCTGGTATTACAATTTCTTTTAGACAAGCAATTTTATAGACCTCCTTCCATAAGACACTCGCTAAAAAATATCCGTGTTTAGATTTTGTATACATTAATGAATTAGCTTGAACAATTGCTTGTGGCAAGTTGTTGGCAATATTGGAAGCATATTTGATCCACATTTGATTGATAATGTCTTTAATGCAATGATAATGAATCAATGAATTCGAAAATAGATTTATACAACGATTTTCTAATTCTATATTGTTTGAAATACTTCCAAAATATACATCAGAAATCAACTGATCATTGAATGTAATATGATTGCCATTTCGATAAGAAGCTAATTTAATAAAAGAATGAAGAATATGTTTTGAATCTATGACTTGTGCAATTTTTTCTTCACTTGTCACGCCATTACATAAACACAAAACAATGGTATTTTCATGAATCAATTGTGGTAAAAATTCTAATACAGAATTTAAAGCTGTATATTTTGTACAAATAAGAACCATATCTTGATAGCCAGCATCTTTTGGTGTTTTTACATTGAGCTTATAATGAATATCATTGATATAAATTCCATTTTTTTCTAAATTTTCTTTTCGTTTTCCTTGTGCAATAACTGTACATTGATTTCTAAATCCATAAATAAAATAAGAACCAATGGCACCGGCTCCAATAATGGCTACTTTCATTTTGACTCCTTTATTTTAAATATTAAATCTGGTTTTGAAATCTTTGAATAATCTGGATACCACTGATGAACTAAATCATAAAATTGTTTCGAATGATTGGGTATAAATAAATGCGCACATTCATGAACGATGGTTGCATATATAAAAACATATGAAGTACAAATTAAATAGGCATTTAAATGAATTTCTCTTTTCTTTGTTAAACAACTTCCCCATTGGCTTCTGTAACAGCCAATTTTAAAAGATACATCTTGAATTTGAAGATGATTTAAAGTTTTTTCTAATAATGCAGGTAATACCTCTTTTGCGATTTGAAGAAGAATTTGATCAAAATCTTTTTGATTTCGAACATATATTTTATTTTCTTCGATTTTAGTTTGATTGGAAATACAAAGAATATATGGTTTTTCCAGAATATGAATACTATCTTCATTTTTTAAAAATTGATCTTTTTCTTTTTGAAGCTGATTTATGATCCAGTCTTTATTTGACTCTACAAATTCATCAATTCGTTGTTTAGAAATATAAACAGGACATGAAACAATGACTTCCTGATTTTTTACTTTTAGAATCATTTTTTTCATGCCCTTTTTTCTTTGAATCTTATAAATCATTTAATAACGCATCACAACAAGATTCTAAATATTTTTGTACTTTTTCTTTTTGATCTTGTTGATAAAAATCAAATTGATTAATATCACGAATTAAATCAATCATTGGTAAAGTCGCATAATTTTTGCATTTTGTTTCTTCAAAGAACGCCTTTAATTCATCTTCATTATAAAAATCAATTCGCTCATGACAGTTTGGACATTCTAAATAAGCCATATTTTCTATCACACCCAATACCTTTATCTTCATTTGTTCACACATATGAATAGCTTTTGAAACAATCATTGAAACCATTGGCTGAGGTGTCGAAATCATAACAACGCCTTGTAAAGGTAAAGACTGCATAATGGTTAAAGCAACATCTCCTGTACCAGGAGGCATATCAATCAACAATACATCCAGTTCTTCCCATAATACATCGGTATAAAACTGTTTGACAACACCGGCAATGACAGGTCCTCTCCAAATAACGGGATCACTTTCATTTGGTAATAAAAAATTTAAAGACATCACTTTAATGCCTTCTTTTGATTCAACAGGAATAATTTCTTGTTTCTCTGTGGCATAGGCAACATTTTTTTCAATATTCAATAAACGAGGAATACTAGGCCCAGTAATATCGGCATCCATGATTCCAACTTTTAATCCTTTTTGAATCATTTGCTTTGCCAATAAAACGGTAATTGTAGATTTTCCTACCCCGCCTTTTCCTGACATGATCGCAATAACATTTTTAATTTTATTATTGGGATTTTGAACAATCCCACAGCTCGAAGAATTTTTCGAACAATTTCCTTTACTTGGACATCCTTCACAACTCATTTTTTTGTCTCCTTTTCTATACTTGGAAAATACGAATCATATACATTTTTTAATCGAGTATCTTGTATATGCGTATATATTTGCGTGGTCTGTATATCGCTATGCCCCAGCAATTCCTGGACCACTCTTAAATCCACGTTTCCATTCAATAAATGTGTCGCAAAACTATGGCGAAAACTATGAGCAGAAATATTGGGATTTAATTGTAATTCATTTACTTTTTTCTTAATCAATTCATGAACATATTGCCTGGTTAAAGGATGTGATAACTGATTAATAAAAAAATAAGGACTCTTTTTTTTATCCCATTGACATCGAACCAAAGAAAGATATTGATTCATTTGATCAATACAATCCGAAGCAATCGGAACCATTCTTTCTTTACCACCTTTTCCTTTAATTCTTAATAGCTTTTCCTGTAGATGAACTTCATTACTTTGTAAACAACAAAGCTCGGATACTCTTAAACCGCAGCTATATAATGTTTCAATAATAGTTCTATGAAAAATTCCTTGATCGGATTCATCAAAGGAATGAATCAAACGAAATACATCTTCTATTTGCATATAAACCGGTAAATGCTTCTGATTTTGAAATCCATGAAAATATAATATAGGATTATTAATTTCAGGATGATTAAGCGTTGTATATTTATGAAACGAACGAATCGAAGCTAACATTCGATTACAAGATGATGGAGCATGGGATTTTGCATAGTCTTGAAAAAAAGAATCTACTTTTAAAATCGTAATGTCTTCCATTTTTTCAATGTTTATTTTTTCTAAATAAGACAAGTAACAATTTAAATCACGTATATAGGCTTCAATTGTTTTCTGTGCTTTATTTTCAATTACCATTAAATTGATTTTAAAATCATTTAAAGCTTCTCTACATTTCATATAGTTTCTTTCTAAAGCCAGATGAGTGGCAATATATTACATTTACAAGAAGAATCTTTTATGGCTTCTATACAAACATTTTTACATTCCTTTGAATTTGAATCAAAACCAAACTGCATTTTGCTGACTTGAAAATTGTTTTCATGTAAACAATGCATAATTTCATTTAAACGTGATGGACGATGAACAAAATAGAATCGTCCCTTTGATTTTAATAAACGAGAGGCATGAATCATTAATTCATTTAAAGATAAATTTACTTCTATGCGTCCTAATTGTCGAGCATTTAAAGTAACATTTTTATTGGTTTCTTCTATGGAAAAGAAAGGCGGATTGGATACAATCACATCAAATTGATTATGTTGAAATTCTTTTATATCACAATGAATAAAAGTACAAGGATGTTTTATAAATTGCTGATTCAATAAAGCATTTTCATAAGACTCTTTTACAATTTCAACACCAATGCATTCTTTAAAATCAAATTGATCTAAATATACTAATAAAGCACCATTATTGGTTCCAATATCTAAAATTGTTTCCTCTTTTTTCACTTGAACAAACTGAGCCAGAGTCCTGGTATCAACATTCATTCGAAATCCATCTTTTCTTTGATACAATTTATATTCTGGATTGACAATATAATCCAATGTATATTCATTCATTGTCTCTTTCCTTTCAATAAATCCGATGCACTCATAAATACATTTTGTTTCATTTCTCGATTTAAGGATTCAATAATAGATTTTGAATCTTGCATCGGTTTTTCGAATAAATTCATTTGATCTATAATTTGATTCGCATTTTGAATGGAAGCCATTGTCAATGCAATAAACCGATATCCTACGGGTTCAAAATTTTCTTCTATTAAAGATTGAGCTATTTCATAAATCATTTGATATTGATTGGTATATGCATTCATTGGTTTTGAACGAACAATGGTATGAAAACTCGTATCACGCAATGAAATCGATAATAGTTTTCCTTTTTGATTGTCTTTTATTAAACGAGAAGACAATTCTTTGCTTAATTCCATAGTTTTATTATATACCTCCTGAATTGTATATAAATTTGTAGTATATGTTTTTGAAACGGAAATACTTTTTTGTGTCGAGGAATAATGCAACAAAGAACTACTATGCCCTCTGGCTTTTTGAATCAAAGCATATCCACTGTTTTTCATCAATTTCAATATTTTCTGTTCGTTTTCAACATTGGCAAAATCACCAATGGTTTGAATACCAATTTGACGAAGAACAGGAATGGTTTTCTTTCCAATTCCATGCATCTTGGAAATATCCAAAGGCCAGAGTTTTGTTTCAATTTCAGAAATACGAAGAATGGTAATACCACTTGGTTTTCGCATATCACTGGCCATTTTGGCTAAAAAACGATTCGGTGCTACACCAATAGAAACACTTAAACCCGTTTCTTGTTTAATGCCACTTTGTATTTGATAGGCTAAGTCTAATGGTCGCTTATATTGCTTAATAATTTCAGTTACATCCATGTAGCATTCATCAATACTTGCTGGTTCAATTTGATGGGTATATCGTTTTAAATAATTAAAAAATTTATTTGATAACATGCGATAATAATTGAAATCGCCTGGTTGAAGAATTAATTCTGGGCACAATTCCAATGCCTGATATACAGGCATAGCACTATGAACGCCTTTTTCTCGTGCAATATAATTGGCTGTTGAAATGACAGAACGCTTATTTTTAGAACCAATCGCTAATGGTTTTCCTATAAATTCTGGATGCCGAATTTCTTCAGCCGAAGCAAAAAACGCATTGATATCGATATGAAACAAGACTCTACCCATTTTTTACTCTTTCCTTTAATTCTTTGGCATTGTTTAAAGAAGCAGGGCTAATATTTCCACTGGACATCACAGCCAATTCTTCAAGACATCCTTTTTCATCTAATTCTTCAATTGAAGTAAATGTTTCCTGATTTTTTACGTTTTTAAAGACACGATAATGTGTATCAGCCCAGCAAGCTACACTGGATAAATGTGTAATACATAAAACCTGATAATGAGAAGATAATAATTTCATTTTCTGTCCCATGCTTAAAGCCACTTTTCCAGATACGCCTGTATCTATTTCATCAAAAATAATAGTTTCAATGGAATTTTGAACTTGAAAAACGACTTTTAATGCCAACATCAAACGAGATAATTCCCCTCCTGATGCACTTTTTTTCAAAGGAGAAAAAGGTTGTCCTGGATTCATAGATACCATGAATTCTATGGCATCCATTCCTTTTTTTGTAGGATTGATAGATTGAATATCAATTTTAAATTTCGCATGTTCTAACATTAAATCATGACAATGACTTTCAACTTGTGAAGATAAAGAAGATAAACATTGAACACGTGATTCATGAAGTTGTAATGCGAATTGATCGTATACTTTTTTTGATTGTTTACATTTTTTTTCTAATTTATCAAAGACATCTTGACGATGCAAAATTAAATCTACTTTATTCATATAAGACTGCAGCATTTGCTGCATTTTTTCAAAAGAACCACCATATTTTCGAAATAACTTCTTAATTTTATATTCACGTTCCATTAAAGTATCTAGGTCTTGTACATCATTTTGAAAACGATCTCTTTTTTCTTTTAAGTCTTGTGCAATAGCTTCTAACTGATAATATTCATTTTCAACAGAAGAAGACAGTACATCATTTTTAGATAAAATTTTATGAAGCTGATATAACTGATCTAAAATACCATTTTCCTGGTCTAATAAATAAATAGAACGCTGAAAGTCTTCCATGTTTTTTTGAAATTGACTGGCTTGTTTGATTTGTTCTTGTAGTTGTTCAAGTTCATTTTCTTTTACATCTGCCTGATTGATTTCATTGATACAGCTAGTAATATAATCTAATTCATCATCAGAAAAAGTTTCATTTTGTGCTTTTTCTAATTCTTTTTTGTTTTTGGCATAGATTTGATACGCTTCTTGTACTTTGCTCAATAATGCATCATTTCTAGCATATTGATCTAGTAAAGACAATTGAACGTCTGTATCCATTAATTGAATGGTATCCATTTGAGAATGAATATCCAGAATTTGATTCATTAACTGGCGAACATAATTTAAAGTGGTCGTCATCATATTCAATTTAATAGTAGATTTGCCATTCTTTGATACAATTCTTTGAATCATCAATTGATCTTCAATTTCATAGCCATCTTCTTCTAGTTTTGAACAAATTGTTGAATTTGGTAAAGAACAGACCATTTGAAGAATACATTTTTCTTTTCCTTTACGAACAATATCTCCATTGATTCGATCTCCACATAAATAGCCAATCGCATCGATTAATAAACTTTTTCCAGCCCCGGTTTCTCCTGTGATTACACTCATTCCTTTATTAAAATCAACACAGGCATAATCAAATAAGATATAGTCTTTAACGGTTAATTGCTCAATCATGGTCTCTCCTTTCTTTGGCATATAAAATATATTCCTGATTTCCATTTCTTCCAGTAATAGGACAAGGAATAACAGAAACTTTCTGATAGTGAATAAACATGAATTGTTGAATATCGGATACAATTTTCTGATGAATTTTTTTGTCCTTGCAAACACCTTGTTTATTTAAGTATTTAGGACCACATTCAAATTGAGGCTTAATTAAAATGGCCATATGCTTTGGTTGTATCTCCTTAACAATCACATCCAATATTGTTTTACAGCTGATAAAACTGACATCCATACAAATAAAATCAATGATATCTTCAAACCAGTCTGCTTTCATATGACGTGCATTTTTTCCTTCCATTTCAATGACTCTTTTATCTTCTTTTAAAGAAGGAGCCAATTGAAGATGACCTACATCCAATGCATATACTTTCTTTGCACCTTTTTGTAAACATAAATCCGTAAATCCACCCGTACTGGCACCAATATCTAATACAATTTGATTTTCAATTGAAAAATGAAATACATCAAAAGCGGCTTTTAATTTATAAGCAGCTCTGGAAACAAAGTCTTCTTCTTTCAAGATTACTTTAATTTCATCGGTTTCTTTAATATCATAAGATGCTTTTTGAATGCATTTACCATTCACATAGACTCTACCCTCTTCTATGGCATCTTGTGCTTTAGAGCGCGATGAAATAAATTGTAAACAAGCTTTATCCAATCGCATCTGAATCCTCACAAATTTTTTGAAATAAACCATTAATATGTATGTTTTCTTCTATACGAAGTGAGCGAATTGATCCATGTCCAACAAAATGATCTTCGATACCCATTATATCAATATCTTTATTGATATATTCTAAAATGGCACTGCTTAAAGAACCAATTTTACAATCTGTTTGATAAATATATATTTTTAATTTTGTTTTCATTAATTCATCTATCATTTTTGTATCAATGGGTTTAAAGAAACGAGCATTGACTACAATCATTGACATATTATTGATTGTTGCTTTTTCAATGACTTTATCTACTTCTGGTCCATAACAAATAACTATACAAGAAGGATGATTGCCAACAACTGTTTTTGTCCATGTTCCTGGTTGAATATAAGTATATTCTTTATTTTTTTCATATTTCACAAAACCACGTGGATAGCGGATAAAATATGGTTTTCTTTCCTGGAAGGCACTATATAATAGATTTTGTGCTTCAAAAGCATCTTTTGGCTGTGATAAAATCACATTTGGAATACTTCTAAGAAAAGAAATATCAAAAACACCTTGATGTGTTTCTCCATCATCTCCTACCAATCCAGCTCGATCAATACCTACAACAACTGGTTCATACATACGTGCCATATCATGGTTTATTTGATCATAAGCTCTTTGTAGAAACGAAGAATAAATACTGACAAATGGTTTTAATCCTGCTTGAGCCATTGCAGAGGCCATTGTAATGGCATGTTCTTCCGCAATGCCACAATCAAAAAAGCGTTTAGGGAATTTGTGTGCAAATTCTAAAAGCTTGCTTCCCTGTGCCATTGCCGGAGTAATAGCTACAATTTTCGGATCGTGATATGCTAAATCCAATAATGTTTTAGAAATCACTTCAGACCAGCTTAATTCATCATCTGGATGCTCTAATAATGGCATGCCCGTTTGAATATCAAAAGGAGATACACCATGCCATTTACCGACTTCATCTTTTTCTGCATACGGATACCCCTTTCCTTTTTTTGTCAGAACATGAATCACAATGGGTCCATCACTGTTTTTAGCGGCTTTAAATGTACGAATTAATGCATGGATGTCATGTCCATCCACAGGACCTATATAATTGATATTAAAGTTTTCAAATAAAGGCGCATTAATCACTTCATCACGAATGTGATCTCGAATATTTGTCATGGATTTTAATAAATTAGTTCCATATGATGTATTTTTTAAGTTTTTCTTTACATCAATTTTCATATTCTGATAAAACGAACTCGTTCGTATATTTGTGATTTTTTGTTCAATGGCACTATGATTTTTTGAAATTGACATATTATTATCATTGAAAATAATAATCATTTTTCTTTGTTGTGTTCCAATATCATTTAAAGCTTCCATAGACATTCCAGAACCCAAAGCTCCATCTCCAATCACAGGAATGACTTCATAGTTTTCATGCAATAAATCTCTGGCTGTCGCAAAGCCTAAAGCTGCGGATAAAGAAGTTGAAGAATGCCCGGCTTCCCAGCAATCGTATTCACTTTCTTTTCGTTTTTGAAATCCTGAAAGTCCATCCTTTTTTCTAAGAGTCGAAAAATAAGGCGCTCTTCCAGTTAATATTTTATGCGTATAACATTGATGTCCTACATCAAAAATAATTTTATCTTTTGGAGCATTAAATACATAATGAAGACAAACACTTAGTTCTACAACGCCTAAATTACTCGATAAATGACCACCCGTTTTAGAAATATTTTCAATTAAAAACTGTCGTATATCTTCACACAAGCTTTCCAACTCCTGAATGGAACAGTTTTTAATATCTTGTGGTGAACGAATATCAATAACTCGCATGAGTGCCTCCTGTTCTAATACGTCCTATGTAATAAGAATTCACATATTTCATTTAGATATGTAGTATCTGCATGTAATTTCTGAATGTATTTTTTTAATAAAGCATCGTATTCATTGACTGTTTCAACAGCTTTTTCTAAACCAAGTAAAGAAACTATCGTTAATTTTTCATTTTCTGTATCACTTGTAGATTTTCCAAGTTGGTCACTGGTCTGTGTTACATCTAGAATATCATCTTGCATCTGAAATTGAATACCTAATAAAAATCCAATCTTTTTCACAATTTCAAGATCTTGCATCTGATTGGCTATAATACAAGCACAAATGAATGGAAGTGTTAATAATTTAGCAGTTTTATATTCATCAATTAAAAGTAAACGATTAAAATCTAACTGTAAATCTGATTCAGATTCTATATCTAAATCTTGTCCATAAATCATGCCATCAATTCCTGCATAAGAAGATAAATAATATATCAATTGTACTTTTTGAGTGTCACTGATATTTGATTCTAAAGCCACTTCAAAAGCCTTTGTTAAGAGTCCATCACCAGCTAATATTGCTGTTGCTTCATCAAATGCTTTATGACAACTTGGCTTTCCTCTACGTAAGTCATCATTATCCATAGCAGGTAAATCATCATGAATCAGTGAATATGTATGAATCATTTCAATGGCACATGAAACAGGAAAACCAAGACTTGGATTGATTCCATAGCCTTTTAATAGTGCAAAACACAATTGAGGACGAATGCGTTTTCCTCCATTCATTAATGAATAAGACATAGCTTCTTTCGTTTTACTAGGAATTCCTTCATTTACTTTTTGTTCTAAATACTTTTCAAATTCAGTTGTTAGAATCATTTTCTTGCTCCTGTTTTAATAAAGAATCCATTTTGGTTTCAAATTCTTTTAATTGCTGATCACATTGCTTTGATAATTGAATGCCTTCTTCAAATAAAGCCATAGCTTCTTCTAATTCCAGATTGTTTCCATTCAATTTAGAAACAATTTCATCCAATCGATTCATTGCTTCTTGAAACTTTAATTTTTTTGCCATTTTACCCTTCCTTTTTTTGAATTTTTGTTACTAAAAAACCATCGTGTAATACAATCTTGATTTCATCTTTTAATTTGACATCATTTATACTTCGAATGATTTTATTTTCTTTTTGTGCAATCGAATAACCTCGACTCAATATTTTTAAAGGACTAAATGCATCCAATAATTTTATATTTTTTTGAAACAATAGATTTTGTTGTTCAAAATAAGATTGAATCGCATTCATTAGAAATATATTATTTTTCTTTATTTTATAATTTTCTAAAAATAAAGACGTATAAGAGTTTAATTTCGTTTTATTTTCTTTTAATTTAGATTCATAAATTGATAATTGATTTCTTGTATTTTGAAACACAAAATCATAAGAATCTAATAATATTGTTTTATCGACTATAAAAGTATGTGGATCTATTAAATATGGATGACTCTGAATATGAGATAACTGCATCTTTTTTTGATTTAAATTCATTTTCATGGATGAAATCAAAGAAATATGAAGCTGTTTCCATTTATTTCGTAATTCATGAACATCTACACTTACATATTGAGCTGCTGCTGTAGGCGTTAAAGCCCTGTAATCACCTGCTAAATCTGCAAGAGACGTATCTGTTTCATGTCCAATTCCTGTCACAATAAAAGTTTGAAGATGGAAAATACATTTAACTAAGTCTTCATCATTAAAACAAAATAAATCTTCAAAACTTCCGCCTCCACGAACCAGTAAAATAGCATCATGCTGGTTTAAATCGGCTTTTTTCAAAGCCTGAATAATGGATTGACTGGCATTTTTTCCTTGAACATAAGCTGGATATAATTTTATTTTCATGGCTGGAAATCGATGTGAGATTGTTTTCAATACATCTTGTAAAGCCGCTCCTTCTTTTGCAGTCACTATACCAATATTTTCAATCCAGTCGGGTTTTATTGTTTTATGATCCAAATTGAAATAACCTTCTTGAAATAATCGAGATTTACGTTGTTCGTATTCCTGATACAATTGACCGATTCCATCTTCTTTCATTGTTTTGACATACAACTGAAGTGAACCCCGTGGCTCATAGACTTGAATGGAGCCTTGCACACATACTTTTGTTCCTTCCTGAAGATTAAAATTTATATTTTTTGTATAACTCGAAAACATTACACAATTTATGGAAGCATATGCATCTTTCAAAGAAAAATAATAATGACCTGAACGATGTTTTGTTAAGTTTGAAATTTCTCCTTGAATCCATACTTCATTTAATTGAATATTTTGATTTAATACATTTTTTATTTTTAAAACCAATGAAGAAACGGAAACAATAAAATCCGATTTCATAGTTTATCTAATACTCCATTAATTAATTTATAAGAAGAATCATCACAATATTTTTTAGACAAAGTAATGGCTTCGTTAATCACAACAGCTTTAGGCGCTTCGTTAGCCAATATTTCCTGAAAAGACATTAATAAAATTGCCTGTTCTAAAATACTTAGACGATCAAAGGTCCAGTCACTTCGCAATAAAGAATTGATTTTATCAATGTAGATGCCTTTATTTTCAATGGTACCAATGGTCAGACTATATAAAAAACCATCAATATTATTTTCTCCTTTCATTGCATCAAAAACACATTTCCGGATATCTTTTCCCAATAATAAATGTTGATATAAACTTTCCATCGCAATAATTCTTAATTCATGCCGGTTCATTTTGTTTCTCCTTCTGTATATGGTACACGAGCGCTGGGAACAACTTCACTTGCAGGGCGTGCATGTACATCTTGGTCATCAAAAAATATATTGGCACGAAAACATTTTAAAATATCGCTTTTTTTCGCACCTTGTAGAAAAAATACTTCATCCACTGTGACATTCCATTTTCGAAGTGTTTTGATGACACGTATACCTGCACTTCGATCTCTTGCTGTCACAATAGCTGTTCGAATACATTTTTGTTCTTGACAAACAGTTTGCAGTCTAGCTAAACGAAATAAAAACTTAGCCAATGGACCTTTTGATAGTTCCTGATTTTGATGAATTGTTTCATTTTTTTGAAAAGCTTCCAGACCATCTTTTTGAAAAATCTTTTCCGATTCATCACCAAATAAAACCGCATCCGCATCAAAAGCAATACGAATTTGTCCATTGTCTTCATATTGAATATCTGGCGAATAAACCAGGGCAGCTGGAATTCCATTTTGAAGTGCATGTGAAACATCTTGCTCATTACAAGACAAAAATAAATCCACATCAAATACTTTTAAATATTTCGATACATCTTCACCAGAACTCATTACCATACGTCCAATATCTAAATGATAATAATCTAAAGAATTCATTATGCGAAGGGATGTTTCGGCAGAATTTCGACTCATCACAATGACTTCCACATACTTATGATGAAGCTTTTCATTGATTGCCAGTAAATTCTTAACAAGAGAAAATCCACTTCCTGGCATAAAAATATCATCTTCATGTTCAATTTGATACTCTCGATAAGCTTCTAATCCCTGCGTTTCAAATATTTCATTTTCTTTTTCTAAATTAAATAAAGCACGAGATGATATTCCAATAACTAAATAATCATCAAATTTAACTGCCATATAATTCCTTTCTAAAAAAAAGGAAATCGAAAGATTTCCTAAAAGATAAAGCCAACAACCTCAATCTCAATGGATTCAGGTTTTAATTCTGTCATATAAGAAATACTTTCAAAGATCTTATTTTGAAGTTGTGAACAAACATCGGAAACATTTGCTTTGTGATTGATTTTGATGGAAACTTTTAAATTTAATCCATTATTTTCAATACGAGTCACAATTCCATTTTTTGTTCGAGTATCGACTAATCTTACATTTTCATCTTCTTCAATCACATTTTGTGCAATAGAAGAAAATACACTTTTATTTAATTGAACTTTACCAAGTTCATTAGAACTTTCTAATACAATATATTCTTGTGCCATAAAACATACCTTTCTTTCTTTTCTATTTTAACACACTTCTTTTCCAAAGAAAATTTTTCTTGTGTTTTTCAAATAAGTATTTTCTTTTAGTCGTTTTTGACTTTGTTCAATATCAGACAATAACTGATTTTTTAAAGCTTGAACACTGTCAAATTTTTGTTCAGAGCGTAAATAATCTACAAAAAAGAAGCGAACAATGCTATCATAGATATTTGCATTAAAATCAATAATATGGGCTTCTATGCTTTTCTTTGTATTTTCAAAAGTCGGATTGTTTCCAATATTGATCATGGCCTTATGAAACTGATTATTCACAAAAACCAAACCAGCATATACACCATTTGCCGGTAAAATATATTCGTTTTCAACTTCTAAATTTGCGGTAGGAATCTGTAAAATTTGACTTCCTCTTTTAAAGCCATGAACCACTTTACCGGAAATAGAATAAATATAGCCTAGTAGTTCATTAGCTTCTTTCATTTTTCCGTTCATAATTAAAGGCTCAATACGACTCGTAGAAATTTTTAAATTCGAAAAATTAACACTATCCACAACGATCACATGAAAATCATGTTGTAAAGATAAAGACTGAACATTTCCACTATTTTTTTTGCCATATTTAAAATCAAAGCCACAAACTAAAGTCTGAACATTGATTTGTTTTAGAAGATTATGAAAAGAAGAAATCGAAAGAGAAGCAAATTCTTTTGTGAATTCTAAAATATATAGATAATCAAATCCAAAAGAATCTAGAAACCGTATTTTATCTTCTAAAGTTGTTAAATGCTTCTGTTGTTCTTTTTTAAAGATAACCCATGGATCCGGATCAAAAGTAATACAAACTTTTTTTAAGTTTTGTGCATTTTTTATACATGTATTAAATAATTGCTGATGCCCAAGATGCATGCCATCAAAATAACCAATACACGCACAGCTTTTTTCAAAATCATCCGAAATTGAAAACGCATCAATTCGTTTAATTATCATTACCATAACCCCCGGATGCTTTTAAAAACATCAAAATGATCTCTTTGATAAATGGCTATGGGTTTTTCTTTGTCATAAATACAGACTTGATTGGCATTAGTTTGAATGCGAACATGTTTTCCATTATAAATATCCAGAACAGGTTCATAGTCAATGCGTTCTATATGATCTAAAAGATAAGACAATGGATATAATTTTACAGTATCTATTTCAATTTCATCTAAATTTTGTGCCATATCTAAAGTGAATCGACCTACTTTTGTTCGTACTAATTCTTTCATACAACATAAATTATTGGTTTTATATCCAAAATCACGGCAAATAGATCGAATATATGTGCCAGAGGAACAATGAACTTCAAAAGAATAGTTTTCTTTTGAAAGAACGGAAATGGAATAAATTTCAATTTCATTGTATACATCTATATTTGAAATACCTTCTCTTTGATATTCCATTAATTTTTTTCCATTGATTTTTTTAGCTGAAGCCATAGGAACTTTTTGTTTTTGAGGACCTATAAAAGATTGTAAAACTTTTTCAAAATCAAAATCATAATTGATTTCTTTTACTTCTATCTTATTACCAAAAATGTCATCGCTATCTGTTATATATCCAAATTCAATCGATGTTTGATAAGTTTTATCTGTATCTTTCAAAAACTGCAATGCTTTACAAGCTTTTCCAGCCAATATTAATAACACACCAGAAGCTTCAGGATCTAAAGTACCAGTATGTCCAATTTTCTTTTGTTTTAGTTTATGACGTAATACATTGACTACATCATGACTTGTCATGCCTTTAGGCTTGTTGACTACTATAATTCCATCCATTTTATCACCTTGCATAATTTTATAAAAAAAGTAGATAAAAATCTACTTCTTTATATCACAAAAATAAGTGGCTTCCATATCGGCTGTGCTCAAAGCAAAAGCCAATGGAAAATGTTCAAAAGTATAGCCTACATTATTTTTTGGGTCCTCATTACTAAATCCCATATGATAACGAATTGCAAAGGCTTCTTCACGAGATAATTTCATAAAAGGTGTAATCATATATACACTTTTTTCTCCATGACCATATGGCATTTCATCTTCAAATTCATAAAACGGAACTTCAACCCATTTTCCATTTACTTTCTTATTTCGAATAGAAGACTTGTAAACATTAATTTTGCAAACATCGTGTAATAAACTCACAATTGCGATTGTTTCATCACTGTAATTCATTCCATATTGATTTTTGACACGATTTCTAGAACAATAGTCTTTTAAACATTCATAAACATGAATGGAATGATCCACTAAGCCACCTTCGTAGTTTCCATGAAAGCGAGTCGAACAAGGTGCTATAAAAAAATCAGATTTAGATGAACATAAATAGTCTAAGAATTCTTTAGCGCCTTCTCTTTTAATATTTTTTTGATAAATTTCAATGAATTTTTCTTTACTCATAGTTCCTCAATTCTTTTTTTATAAAATAAACGATACTATAAATCATTCCTATACCACCTAAAAATTGTCCCAGTGCAATAAGACAAAAAACAGGGTCAAGAAACATACATTGTAAAATTGAAAACATAGAACCATCTCCTTATGATTCTAATATACCATTTAATTTGACATTATTTATGACAATTTAAAAGTCCAGAAGTTGAGATCTTTCCCTGTATATACAGGTGGGTGACCTGTGAAATATATTAGGATTCTAACTCGTAGTCAGCTTTCAACACAATAAGTCAACATCCGGTCTCCCTTATCTCTTCATGTAGGAAAAATATATACCTCTGGACAGTTTCATAATATCGAAAGAATGCCATTTATTCAACTATTTTTTACATTCAAAAGAAAAAGACAGATTATTCTGCCTTATCTTTTATAATTTGAATATGCAATTCTTTTAATTGTTTATTATCAACTGGTGTAGGAGCTTTTGACATTGGACACTTTGCATTGGCATTTTTTGGAAAAGCAATAACATCACGAATGGAATCACTTTCACTTAAAATCATCGCAATTCGATCCAATCCAAAGGCTAGTCCTCCATGTGGTGGTGTGCCGTATTGGAAAGCATCCACAAAGAATCCAAACTTATTTTGAATATCTTCATCACTCAATCCCAGCAATTCAAAAATCTTTGTTTGAAGTTTATTATCATAGATACGAAGCGATCCTCCACCTAATTCATATCCATTTAAAATAATATCATAAGCATTGGAACGAACCGATCCCTGGTCTGTATCCAATAATGGAATGTCTTCTTCTTTTGGTTGTGTAAATGGATGATGACAAGCTACCCATCTTTGTTCTTCTTCTGACCAGTCAAACATTGGAAAATCAACAACCCATAAATAAGAGAATTCATCTTTTTTCTTGAATCCCAATTCAGTGGCAATGCTATTTCGTAAAGCCCCTAAAGCATTACAAGTTTTATTCCATGTATCACTGACAATGAATAAGACATCGTTTTCTTGTAAAGACAGTTTAGAATATAAGCTTTGAATTTCCGTTTCAGATAAAAATTTTGCAGCCGATCCAGTTAATGTATTGTTTTGTGCTTTTAATGTAACCAATCCTTTTGCTCCATTTTTCTTGGCACAATTTGTCCATTTATCGATTTCTTTTCGAGTGATATGGGCAAAATCATTAACAACAATTCCTTTAATAACACCGTTAGATTCTATACAATTTTTAAAGACTTGAAAATTAGATTCCTTAAAAATAGAAGTTAATTCCTGCAATTCCATTCCAAAACGATTATCGGGTTTATCCGATCCGAATCGATTCATTGCTTCTTTATAAGTTAATCGAGGAAATGGACGTTGTATATCCATATTTTTTACATCTTTCATCAATTTCACAAGCATTTCTTCTGTAAAATCAATGATTTCATCTTGTGTTAAAAAACTCGTTTCAATATCAACTTGGGTAAAATCAGTTTGACGATCGGCTCTTAAGTCTTCATCTCTAAAACAACGAGCAAATTGATAATAGCGTTCAAATCCAGCAATCATCAGCAATTGTTTATATAATTGTGGAGATTGTGGCAAAGCATAGAAAGAACCTGGATGCACACGAGAAGGCACTAAATAATCACGAGCTCCTTCTGGTGTACTTTTTCCTAACATCGGTGTTTCGACTTCAATAAAATCATGAGTATCTAAATATTCACGCATAGAACGTGTAATACGATGACGCATCATTAGTTTTTCCTGCATAACAGGACGACGTAAATCTAAATAACGATATTGAAGTCTTGTATCTTCTAAGGCGTCTGTTTCATCCGCAATAATGATTGGTGTTGTTTTTGCGGTATTGATAATTTCAAATGATTCGACTTTTACCTCGATTTGCCCTGTCTTTAAATCGAGATTGGCACTTGTTCTTTGACAAACTATACCAGAAACTTGTAATAAATATTCATTTCGAACTTCTTTTAAAGCATCTTTCATGGTTTCATCAAACACTAATTGACAAATTCCTGAGCGATCTCTTAAATCAATAAAAACCAATTGACCAAAATTTCTTTTTTTATTAACCCATCCCACTAAGTCTACATGCTGGTTGATATGTTCCAGTCGTAGTTCTCCGTTTTTATGTGTACGCTTCATTTTATTCAAACTCCTTATCTAAATATTCAATAATTTGTTGCACTGGAACTTGACTCTGCACTTGTGTTTCAATATTTTTAATAGAAACAACTTGATTTTCAAGTTCTGTAGAACCAATTATAATTGCGAATTTTGCTTGTGTTCGTGCCACGGCTTTAAATTGACCTTTAAAACCTCGTTGAAGATAATCCATATCAGCTCTAAATCCATTGGCACGTAATTGCGTTAAAATTTCAAACGCATATGTCTGTGCTTCTTTGTCTAAACACATCACAAAAGCATCCAATCCTGGTTTTTCTTCTAAGAGAATTCCTTCGGATTCTAAAGCAATTAATATTCTTTCCATTCCAAGAGCCCATCCAATGCCACTCATTTGTTCAGGGCCTCCAAAATAAGGAATTAAATGATCATATCGTCCCCCAGCTAATACAGTTGATTGAGCTCCCATACTGGAATTTACAGACACAATTTCAAATACTGTATGTGTATAATAATCCAATCCACGAACGAGTTTGTCATCGACTTCATATGGAATATCTAAAGATTTTAATAAAGAACATACTGTTTCAAAATATTGTTTACTTTCTTCATTAAGATAATCTTTCATGCTTGGTGCATTTTTCATAAATTCTTTGTCATGATCGACTTTACAATCTAAAATACGAAGTGGATTTTGTTCAAATCGTCTTTTACAATCGGAACATAATTCATCATAATATGGTGCGAAATGTTCTTTTAATGCACTTCGATACGCATCTCTGGATGCATCATCTCCTAATGTATTCAAACAAACTTTAATGTCTTTTAATCCCAGTGATTTTAAAATTGAAAAAGCCAATGTGATGGTTTCAACATCGACATATGGACTTTTATTTCCTAAGCATTCAACTCCAAATTGATTGAAAATACGCATTCTTCCTTTTTGAGGGCGTTCATGACGAAACATAGGCCCCATATAATATAATTTGACTGGAAGATCCGGATTGGAATACATTTTATTTTCAACAAAAGAACGAACAACACCAGCTGTTCCTTCTGGGCGAAGTGTTAAAGACGTAGATGAATTTGCCAATGTGAAGGTATACATTTCTTTATTGACCATGTCACTCGAATCGTTTTCTCTTTTAAATACATTTGTGTGTTCAAAAATTGGTGTACGAATTTCATCATAATTATATAAAAAACAAAATTGTCGTAAACGCTGTTCTAATTCTTGCCATGCATATGATTTTGATCCATATACATCGGCCGTTCCTCTTGGTATTTGATAAGCCATATTATTTTTCCTTTCTAATAAACAAAAAACGCCCTTATATTATAAGGACGTGATTGACGCGGTACCACCTTATTTCTCCAAATGGAGCACTCAATGCTTTAACGCAGCAAACGATCGCTTTTTAGTGCGATTCCTCCAAAGTGTCCAAATAAAAGGTGCCTGATAGTTTACACCCGCCACTATCTCTCTATAAAACAATCTTTTATTTTCTCTTCTTCAACAGATTTTATTCAGCTTCATCAATATTTTCAACGTTATGATATACATTTTGTACATCATCAACATCTTCTAATAAAGTGACTAAACGTTTAAATAAAGTTAAATCTTCTCCTGATAATGTAACTGTTTCGTTTGGAACCATTTTATCTTCCAATACTTCAAATTTGACATCTGGAATTAATCCTTCTACAGCAGTCTTGGCATCATCCACTTGTGTTGGATCTACTGTAACTGTCATATATCCGTCTTCAACTTCAATATCACGTACATCAATATCTGCCATCATTAAAGCATCTAACATGGCTTCTTCATCTTCATATTGAATGACAATGACTCCTAAATGTTCATATCCAAATGAAACCGATCCCCCAACACCTAATTTTGCGTGTGCTTTATTAAAGCAGGCACGTAAATTTGCAATGGTACGATTGGCATTATCTGTTAAACAATCAATGATAATGGTAGAACCACCACCTGAACCAAATCCTTCATAACGACTGGATGAATAATTTTCATCGGCACTTGATTTTGCTTTATCAATGGCACGCTTAATAACATCAGCAGGTACGTTATTGGCTTTTGCTCTTTCTATAGCTTTTTTCAAAGCCTGATTCATGTCTGGATTTGCATCCCCATTCTTTGCTGCTACTAAGATTTCTTTTGAGTAACGTGAATAAATTTTCGCTTTTTGATTGGCCGTTTTTTGCATTGCAGCCGCTCTAACTTCAAAATGTCTACCCATACTTTCACCTTCCAAATTCTTTTTTAGTATATAATATGTCTATTTATTTTTCAATCATCGAATAACGCTCAATGATTTTTTGAACCAATGGATTTCGAACAACATCATTACAACTCAAATGAACAATTTCAATTCCTTGAATTCCTTCTAAAATCGAACAAGCCTGTGTTAAACCAGAATCTTGTTTCTTAATTAAATCAATTTGTGTTGTATCTCCATTAATGATTAGCTTTGTATTCTTTCCCATTCGCGTCAAAAACATTTTCATTTGTGCTTTCGTACTATTTTGCGCTTCATCAAGAATCACAATGGCATCATTTAAGGTTCTTCCTCTCATAAAAGCAAGAGGCGCAATTTCAATAATTTGTTTTTCAATATATTTTTCGACCGTTTCTACGCCCAGCATATCATATAAAGCATCATATAAAGGACGAAGATATGGGTCAACTTTTTCTTTCATATCCCCTGGCAAAAAACCAAGTGATTCACCTGCTTCTACAGCAGGTCTTGTTAAAATAATTTTTTCAATCGCATTATTTTTCAATTGTGAAACAGCATAACAAACCGATAAATATGTTTTTCCTGTACCAGCTACACCAGTGGCAAATATAATTTCATTATTTTTAAATGCCGTACATAATTTTGCTTGTCCAATGGTTTTCGGATAAATCAATTTATGAGATTTTGTTTTTCCAATAGCACATAATTGAGAAGCTTTGAATTCATGTAAACGATTTTGTAAAGAAAGTCGACATAAATAATTCATATCTTGTGCATGCAACTGATGCTTATTGGCAATAATATCAAAACAAGTTTGTACAACTTGTTCTATATTCGAGCTGTATTCATTTTCTTCAAAATAAAAAATATTATTTCGAATATTACACTGGGTTTTAAATAATTTTGAAATAATATCAAGATTTTCATCATGAAGACCAGTAAATACTTGTACTTCTTCATATGTATAACCTGATAAATCAATGGATCGAAAAGCCAACTAAAAATCCTCCTCAAGAAAAAAATCTGCATAAAGCAGATTTATTATTTACCCCTACGTGCCTTACGTGCCGCTTCTGATTTAAGTTTACGGCGAACACCAGGTTTAACGTAATATTCTCTTTTACGGGCCTCAGCAAGGGTACCATTGCGAGAAACTTGACGTTTAAATCTTCTTAAAGCGTCATCTAATTGCTCATTTTCTTTCACAATTACTTTTGCCATGAAACAAACCTCCCTTCCCGAGTTAGCATAGACATTATATCAAAAAGTCAAATAAAATCAATACTTTTTTATCGATTATTTGATTTTTTCCAGATTTTCATTGCTTCTGCCTGTTGAATCAATTCTTCTCTAAAATCTGGATGTGCCACAGAAATAATCGCTTCTGCTTTTTGCCACGTTGTCAATCCTTTTAAATTGACACAGCCATATTCTGTACATAAATAATGAATGTTTGCACGTGTATCTGTTACGATGGATCCGTTTGATAAAGTAGGCACTAAACGACTTTCTAATTTTCCTGTTTTCTTATTCATAAAAGTAGAACTTAAGCAAATAATGGATTTGCCACCATTACTCAAATAAGCACCTAATACAAAGTCAAGTTGACCACCAGCTCCTGAAATATGACGAATTCCAGCACTTTCAGAACTGACCTGCCCAAATAAATCGACATTTACTGCATTATTGATGGAAATAAAATTATCTAAAGCAGCGATGGAACGAATATCATTTGTATAATTAACAGGTGCTGACATACATTCTGGATTGTTGTCTAAATAATCATATAATTTTTTTGTTCCGGCACCAAAAGCATATACCTGACGTCCTTTATCAATATTTTTATGTAGCCCTGTTATTTTTCCGGCTTTGGCAATATCCACAAAAGCATCAACATACATTTCAGTATGCACACCTAAATCTTTTAAATCACTTTGTGCAATTAAGGAACCCACAGCATTTGGCATACCACCAATTCCTAACTGAAGACAAGCTCCATCTGGAATGAGCTGTACAATTTGTTTAGCCACTGCAATATCCACTTCACTGGCAGGTCCTGAAGCGCCGAGTTGACCAATTGGAGCATTGTTTCCTTCTACAATATATGTGACATCATTTACATGAATGCCTTCTTCAAATCCACCTAAACAACGTGGCATATTTTCATTGACTTCAACAATGATGACTTTTGCTTTTTCGCAAACAGCAGCCATATGAGACGCATTTGGACCAAAATTAAAGTATCCATGTGAATCCATAGGAGCTACCTGGAAAATCGCAACATCTACTGGATCATTAGATTCTCTATAATAACGAGGAAGTTCCGAGTATCGTATAGGTGCATAAAAACTAAATCCTTTTGAAATGGCCTTTCTTTCGATTCCACCCATATGCCAGCTATTCCATGTCATGTGTTTTTCTGGATGATCGATTTTAAAAATTTCTGGTTCTTTTAATAAAATTCCGCCTCTAAACTTAACATCTATTAATTCAGGTAAACGCTTAGCTAAAGCAGCATCACAAACATCCGGTGTTCCAGTACACCAGCCATAATCCACCCAGTCACCATTTTTAACGACTTCTACAGCTTTTTGAGCAGATACACATTTTTGTTGATATATTTCTTGTATACTCATTTAATTTCCCTCCAATTGTTAAAAAATTATCAAATGAATTATAGCACACATGCAACATCAAAAAAAGAAAGACTTATGACAATCTTTCTTCTATACATTCCTTAGCTGCATTATTATCTCCAATCCAAGGTACTCGACCCGATTCATGATACATAAAGACTTCATCGCCTTTTCCTAATAATAAAATCACATCGCCTGCTTTTGCATATTGAACAGCTTGTCGAATGGCTTCATATCGATCAGGAATAAATATATTGGTTTTTGTTTTGATACCTTCTTTAATTTGTCTGGCAATATCCGCACTGCTTTCATCGCGTGGATCATCTTCTGTTAAAATAATATAATCACAATATTCTTCTGCTATTTCTCCAAATACTTTTCGTTTGGCAATATCTCTTTTTCCAGCTGAACCAAATACCGCAATCAAATTATTGTCTCTGGCAATATCACGTCCAAATTTCATCATTTTTTCCATTCCATCTGGTGTATGCGCAAAATCCACAATCACATGAAAATCTTGTCCACAATCAATTTGTTCCATTCGACCTTCAATTTGTGGCAAAGAATCACAAGCCGCTAAAATGATTTCCAGATCCATTCCTGTTTCATGTAAAGCAGCAATGGCAGCTAATAAATTATAGACATTATATAATGCCACCATATTGGTTACAACTCGATATTCTTTTTGATCATAAACCAATGTAAATCTAGATTCATGAGGCGTTAATTTTAAATCTTTTGCGTAATAATCTGCCTTGTTTTTAATTCCATAAGTGACTACACGAGCTCTTGAAATTTGTTTTAAATCCTCATATTTATCATCATCCATATTTAATATTGAAACACCTGTACTTTTTACTCGTTCTTTAAATAATAAAGATTTGGCTTCAAAATAGTTTTCAAAAGTTCCATGAAAATCTAAATGATCATATGTAAAGTTAGTAAAAATAGCGCAATCAAACTGAATGGCATCTACACGATGCTGTGCTAAACCATGAGAACTCACTTCCAAAGCACAAGCCTTCATACCAACACGCACCATATCTGCTAATTTCTGATGAAGAAAAAGAACATCTGGTGTAGTTAAGTCTGGTGCTAAATGAATGTCTCCATAGCGAATTGCGATAGTTCCAATGTATCCACATGGTTTATATGGATTTAAAATTGCCTGAATAATATTAGTAATAGTACTTTTTCCATTGGTTCCGGTTACACCATACATCATCATTTTATCCGAAGGCCGGCCATAGAAAATACGTGCACAAATATTTAAAGCTTCTGTTACATTTTCTACTTGAATATAAATCACATTGGCATCTGTTTTTTCCAATATTTTAGAGTGAACAATACAAATAGCTCCTTTATCAATGGCCTGATCAATGAAATCATGTCCATCGAAAGTCATACCAGGTAAACAAAAATAGATGTTTCCTTTTTTGACTTGTCGTGAATCAAAACAAAGTCCTGTAATATTTACAGTCGGAGCATTTTTAAATAATTTACTTAATCGCATATATTTCCTTCTTTCACAATATAAACGCCATTTTCTATATGATCATAATGAACTTGGATTCTTCCAGATAATGGTTGACTTGATTCAATTTGAACAGAATGATATTGATCGCTATATCCCATATAAATTGAGTCTTTCGAACTTTCAATTAAAACATTTAATTTAGAAAAACGCTTCATGTCTTCTTTTCGTAAAACATTAGAAAGAGAAATTAATTCATTGACTCTTTCTTTTTTGATTTTCCCATTTACTTCTCCTTTCATAAAAGAAGCCTTGGTTCCATCTCTTTTTGAATACGGGAAAACATGTAAAAACGAAAACTGAATATCTTTTAAATTTTGTTTTGTGATTTCAAATTCTTTTTTACTTTCTTGTACAAATCCTGTAATAACATCAGTTGAAATTGAAATATCTTCAATTTCATTTCGAATCCATTGAATGCGTTTTTTAAATTCTTCTATAGTATAAGGACGATTCATTCTTTGTAGAGTTTCATTGCATCCTGCTTGAATTGGAATATGTAAATGATGACAAATTCGTTTGTTTTCCTTCATTAATTGAATTAATTCATCACTGACTTCTGTAATTTCAATACTACTGATACGATAATGAATACGCTCTGGTGTATATTTTAATAATTCCTTTAATAACTGCGTTAAATCACAAGAACCATCACGATATCTTCCTGTATGAATGCCAGTTAAAACTATTTCTTCGTGATCTTGTTTTGATAGTTGAATAGCAGTTTGTATAACTTCTTCTTTTTTCTGACTTCTTTCGTGCCCACGTGCAAATGGTATGGCACAATATGAACAATATTGATTGCACCCATCTTGAATTTTTAGAAATGCTCTTTTCTTTGTTTCAAATTGCGTAATTGGCATCGATTCAAAATCATTAAAATCTTCAATAGATATAATTGAATTTGCTTTCTGATGTTGAATATAATCCTGAAGAATAGAGGCCAATTGATTTTTATGATTCGCGCCAATGACTATATCCACGCCCAATTCATTTCGTTTATCATCACTAAGATATTGCACATAACATCCAATGGCAACAACAATCGCTTGTGGATTTTCTTTTCGAGCGAAATGAATGCGTTGTCTGGATTTACTGGCAGCTGTATTTGTCACTGTACAAGTGTTAATTAAATATAAATCACAAATTTCATCGTCTTTTCCTTTTTCAAATCCAATAGATTGCAATTGTTCCTGATAAAACTGTGATTCATAGGCATTGACTTTACAACCTAATGTGAACAATTTATATTTCATTTTCATCCTCTTCTAAATATTTTTGATATTCAATACAAGCCAAACAATATAAACTGGCGGTTTCCGCTCGTAAAATGGATTTTCCTAATGAAACGCTTTGAAAATGATCGTCATTTAAAATATCAATTTCAGCTGGATCAAATCCACCTTCCGGTCCAATACAAATTGTAATGCTTTTTGGATTGGATTTTAAATACTTTGAAATATGAGATGATTCATTTTCTTTTTCATAAGCCACTAAATTACATTCACTTTGAAATTCATGTAAATTTTCAACACGCTGAACAGGCGTTAATTCCACTAAATCATTGCGATTGCATTGCTTGCAAGCCGATAATATAATTTGTGACCATCGATCTAATTTTTTTTGTTCTTTACTGGCATCAATATGAACGACACTGTATCGAGATTCAAAAGGAACAATTCGTGTTACATTGAGTTCACAAGCTTTTTGAAGCATCCATTCAAATTTATCTTGTTTAATTAGACTGACACATAAAGTAATGTGCTTATTTTCTTGTGGTACTTCAATTTCAGAAAAAATATCTAAGTAAGGACGATTTGAAGGATGTGCTAAAAAAACACGATGATTATGTGTCACAACTCGAACAATTTCTTTTTTTTGAATACGAAGAACATCAAATAAATGATGTGCTTCCTGATCATTTAAAAGAATTCTTGAATTGACATCACAGTCTTGTGTAATAAAAACCTGTTTCATCTTATTCCCCTTGTATAGCCATTGCCTTTAATTGCTTGACTTCAAATGGTTTCAATTTACGATATTGACCAGGATTTAATCCGTCTACCGTAATATTGGCAAAAGAAATACGATGTAATCGACGTACTTCATATCCCAAAGCTTTCATCATATTTTTAACTTGATGATTTTTACCTTCCTGAATAGTTAATTCAAATTGACAGCGATTACGAGTTGGATCCACTTCCAGCATTTTGACTCTTGCCCCCTGGTATCTTTCATGCCCGGTTTTAATTCCTTTACGAATCTTTTTTATATCTTCCTCGGATAAAATTCCTTGTAGATTTACGCGATACTTTTTTGGTAAATGATAACGTGGATGTGTCATTAAATTCGTGAATTCTCCATCATTTGTTAGTAATAAAACACCTGATGTATCATAATCTAAACGTCCTACACAGTAAATTCTTGCATTTGTGTCAATATAGCTGATGGCTGTTGTACGATTTTTATCGTCATTGTTTGTGCAAATGCATCCTTTTGGTTTATGTAAAACATAATATTCTTTTTCTTCAAAAGAAATTTCCTGTCCATTGACTTCAATGATATCGTTTCCAGAAACTTTAATTCCCATTTCTTTTACAACGTCTCCATTGACAACTACTTTTCCTTTTGAAATTAATTCTTCCGCTTTTCTTCGCGAACAAACGCCCGCTTTTGCGATAACTTTCTGTAATCTTTCCATTTTATAAAATCTCCTCAAATAATTCGTTTTCCGCAAAATTTTTGTTTGATAGTTCTGGTAATTCTTTGAGTGTTTCCAATTGAAATGTATCTAGAAATGTTTCAGTTACACAATATAAAAGAGGTTTTCCAACAACATCTTTTCTTTCATTGGCTTCAATTAAATGACGAAGCTGTAATTTCTTTAACATCATTTCACAATTTACACCACGAATTTCTTCAATTTCAACACGTGTAACAGGTTGTTTATAAGCAATTATAGCCAATGTTTCTAATGCTGCCTGACTCAAAGTAGGTGCTTTGACATTTTCAAATAATTGTTGTGCATATGGATATACAAATTCTTTTGTGATGAATTTAAAGCGATTCGCAAATTCAACACATTCAAAGCCTTTGTCATCGTTTTTATAATCTTCTTTTAATTGTTCAAGAATTTGAATAACTTGTTGTTTTTCTATTTGTGTACAATCACAAATTTGTTCGACTGTTAAGCCCTCTTCTCCGCTTAAAAATAATAAACCTTCTACAATTGCTTTTTGATTCATAGCTGGTCTCCTTTAATAATCCATATGATTTCATTTTCATCAATTGTAAATGTTATTTTTGCTTGATGAATCAAATCTAAAATCGATAAAAATGTTACAATAACCATATGTAAATTCGTACAATCATTACATAAAGAATCAAATGAAATCTTTTCATGAATATTTTGAATTCGATCTAAAACTTGACTGACACGTTGTTCTACGGATAATTCTTTTATAGTAACCTTTGTTTCATATGGTTTTAAAATTGCCAAACGTGACAAGACACGATTCATAGCTTTTAATAAATCATAAGGTGATTGTTTTTCTAAGATATCACTAGTATTTTGATTTTGCCATTGTGAAACAATGGAAGCTGCCTGGCGAGTATAACGCTTTTGTCTTTGTTCGTATTCAATTTTTAAGGATTCACTTGCTTCTTTATAACGCTGATATTCAATTAATCGATTGACCAATTGATCACGTTTATCTTCTTCATAATCTTGTGAAACTTCTATATTGGTTCTTGGAAGAAGCTTTCGACTTTTATATTCAACTAAAGAAGCCAATTCTTCTAAATATTCACTGGCAATTTCTAAATGAATGTCTTCCATTTTCTGGATATATTCAATATATTGACTCGCTAGAATATTCATATCCAAGTCAAATAAATCTAATTTATTTTCTTTGATTAGATGAAGCATTAAATCCAATGGCCCTTCAAATTGATCAATCGTTACTTTAAATTCCATAATCTCACCTTTTCTATTATATCAAATAAAGTAAATTTATGGTATTATTTAGTTCTAAGGGAGAAAACAATGAATAAAACTTATTTTTATATCATTATTGCGCTATTTTTAGCTTTAGTGGTTCAACCCAATATTTCTGTAAAACCAAAAGAAAGTGTACGTATTCCTGAAAATCAGGATGGAACAATAATGACCAATGATACAGTTGATTTAAAGACAAGTGAGTCTAAATCTGTTATTTGTATTGATCCTGCTTATGGAGGTGCCAATGTTGGATTTGTGGAAGAAGGAAAAAAAGATGCGAAAGATATTACTTTGGAATTAGCATTGGTCATTGGTCAAACATTAGAACAATCGGGTTATACGGTTGTTTATACAAGAACTGATGATAATATTTCTTTTTATAACAATGAAGAAGAAAATGAAAATTATCGTATTAATATTGCCAAAGATCAAAATGCTGACTATTTATTGCATCTTGAAGTGAATTATAATCGAGATACATTGGAAAAAGGTTATACAATTTTTACTCAGCCAAACGATGATATTATTGATTTGTGCAATGTTATAGCACAGGAATTTATGAAAATTAATTATTCTGAATTTAAAGGATTAGATAGTGATCACTATGGTAATTTTCCTGTTTTAGCTGACTCAGATTTACCCACGATTTCCATTGAATTGGGTTATATGTCCAATCCCTCGGATTATACTCAAATGACCAATGAGGAATATCAAAAAAAGATTGGTTCGGCTATCGCAAAAGCTTTTCTACAAGAAATAAATTAGCTTTTGCTTTTTTATTGTGATTTTATCAAAATAAGAGTATATTTAAAGAAAAAAAGAAAGAGAGGAATTTATGAATTTTGTATTTATTTCCCCTAATTACCCTGACAATTACTGGATGTTTTGTCGAGGTTTAAAAAAATATGGTGCAAAAGTTTTAGCCATTGTTGATAATCCTTATAATTCTTTGCAACCAGAATTAAAGGAATATTGTGATGAATGTTATGTTGTTCAAAGTTTTAATAACTATGACGATATGGTCCGTGCCCTTGGATATTATACATTCAAGTATGGAAAAATTGATTGGATTGAATCCAACAATGAAGCCTGGCTAACATTAGATGCTCGTCTTCGAGATGATTTTAATGTAAAAACTGGTTTTAGTTTTGCTCAAATTGATGAATTTCAATCTAAAGCAGCTATGAAAAAGTATTATGAATCTGTAAATATTCCTACGGCTCGTTATACTTTAGTGGATTCTTTAGAAACTGCTTTAGATTTTGCGCACACTGTTGGATATCCATTGGTCTTAAAACCTGATCATGGCGTTGGTGCAAGTTTTACTTATAAACTTCATAACGATGATGATTTAAAAATGTATTACGAAAAGACAACACAATACCATATGATATTAGAAGAATATGTGGATGGTACTGTCTTTACTTTAGATGGTATTTGTGATGCAGATAGTAATATTCGTTTCTTAAGTAGTATGGATTATATCGGAAGTTGTATGGAAAGTGTTAACAATCAATTGAGTATGGCTTCTTATACTACTTTGGAAATCAGTGATGAATATTGGCAATTGGCACAAAAAACAATTAAAGCCTTTAAATTAAAGAATCGATTCTTCCATTGTGAATTCTTCCGTTTAAATCGTGATGTTGAAGGATTGGGTAAAAAAGGATTTGTTTTAGGATTGGAAGTTAATTTCCGTCCACCTGGAGGAATATGCCCAGATTTGATGAATTATTCATGTGATGTGGATGTATATGACTTATGGGCAAAAGTTATTTTAACGCAACAATGTCCAGAATTTAAAAATAAACCATATTCTGCTGGTTTTGCAGGTCGTCGTAATAACTTAAACTATAAATACAGTGTAGATGATTTGAAAAAAGAATTTGGAAATGAAATTATTTATGTAAAACATTTACCAAAAGCTTTTGCAGCAGCTATGGGAGATGTTCTTGTCTTGGCTCGTTGGAAAACAAAAGAAAGAAGACAGGAATTCTATGATAAAGCTTTAATGTTAGCAAATTAAAAAGGAGTCTTTAAAATTGCTAGAGAAATTTAATATTCACATGGAATCATTCGATGAAGATCGAATGATTCATTTATATTTACCAGATGATTATCTAACATCCAATAAACGATATCCTGTTTTATATATGTTTGATGGTCAGAATTTATTTTCGGATGAAGATGCTACTTTTCATTCTTCCTGGCATTTAGCTCAAGCTATTGAAGAACGACAATTTGAATTAATTGTTGTTGGTCAGGAATGTTCTCATACAGGAAATGATCGACTGGATGAATATGGTCCCTATCCTTTTGCGGATTTTGAAGCCAAAGAAGCTTTTAATGGATATGGCGATTTAACAATGGATTTTTTCATTCATGAATTAAAACCATATATTGATGAACATTATCCAACAATGCCACAAAGAGAAACTACCTGGATTGGAGGCTCTAGCTGTGGTGGATTAATGGCTTTATATGCACATATTGTCTATAGCGACATATATTCAAAGTCTCTTGTTTTATCACCTTTTGTATCTCCAGTTGAAGATTATCTATATTTGGAAGCTTTTTATAGTGAATTAATGCAAGATAATCAAATGTATATTTCCTGGGGTGCATTAGAAGAAGGAAAACATGAATTTGTGAAAGAAACAAAGATCATTTCAAATATTGTTTCCATTTTATCTCAAAAAGGAATGAAATTTCATTTAAATGTAAAAGAAAATGGCCGTCATTGTGAACAAGACTGGGCACAAGAATGTAATGAATTTTTAGAATTTTTATTTGAATGAAAACGAAGTGAGTTCACTTCGTTTTTTGTATTGCATAATAATGTTTTGCAGCATATAAAAATTCTTTTTCAAAATGATAAATTGCCTGTTTACTGATTTTTCGAAATGGAAGAAGCATATCAAAGGCATGAAATCTAGTAGGATATATATCAAAATGCACGGGAATGCCTTCATTCTCTAAATGATTTATATATGTCATAGTTTCACAATAGAAAATTTCTTTATTTCCAATGAATGTATAAGCTGGTGGTAATCCTTTATAATTGGTTTGAATTGCTGGAACAGCATAAACAGGAATATCAGAATCAATATTTGATAGATATCGTTTCCATGCAGAATGATTTTTCTTTGTATTCCATGAAATGCCATGATGATTGCCAGAAGAAGGTGTATCTCGATTATCAATCATAGGATATAATGGCATTTGAAAAGCAATATTGACTTCTCCCTGATCTCGAGCATACATGCACAGAGCAATTGTTAATCCTCCACCTGCACTTTCGCCTCCTACCATAATCTGATTTTTATTACATTCCAATATATCGGCGTTTTCTTTTAAATATAGCAAAGCTTTATAACAATCATTTAAAGCAGCTGGATAAGCTTTTTTTGTTGCTAGAGTATAATCAACAGAAATAACAACAGCTCCATATTTTTTGACAAGATTAAAAGCTCTGGATATATAGACCATTTCTGCCATTCCAGTTACATAACCACCACCATGAATCCATAAAATAGCAGGCGTATCTTCTTTTTTCTTTTTATTCTTGGTTGGCTTTAATATCAGAAGCTTTAATCCATCAACTTTTATTTTATTTACAAGATAGCCTGAATCCATATGTTTATTCTAAAGCACTAGCTTCTTGAAGTTTTTGAATTAAAATATCTACATCTTCTTGTTTTGTACACCAGCTAGTCACAAAACGAATGATCAGCATGTCTTCTCGTTTATCCCAGACTTCAAAGTCAATGTCTTGTGATAAATATTGAAATTGTTTTTCGCTAACAACTGGAAAAACCTGATTGGTATCACTTTTCATAAATAATGGATATTTTAAAGAAACTAGTTCATCTTGAATCATTTTTGACATTTTATTGGCATGTTTTCCACATGTAAAATAATTATCATTTGTGAATAAACCAATAAATTGAACGCCCAATAACCATCCTTTTGCCATCATAGCTCCATTTTGTTTCATATTAAAACGGAAATACGGTTTTAAAGATGGATTTGTGATGACAACAGCTTCTCCCATTAAAGCTCCATTTTTCGTTCCACCAATATAGAATACATCGCACCATTTTGCGATATCATTTAAATCATAGTCACATACATTCGATGTGAGAGCCTGTCCTAATCGGGCTCCATCCATCATCAAATATAACCCTAGTTCATCACAAATATTACGTAATTCCATGAGTTCTTTTTTTGTATATACAGTTCCAAATTCTGTGGCATTGGAAATATAAACCAATTTTGGATACACCATGTGTTCATATGTTAACATATGCTCATTAAAACATTTTTTAATAACTTCAGGCGTTAATTTTCCATTATTGTTTGGTAACATAATGACTTTATGACCTGTAGCTTCAATTGAACCAGTTTCATGTGTAGAAACATGTCCTGAATCACAAGCTAAAACAGCTTCAAATGGTTTTAAAATATGTTTGATAATGGTTTGATTGGTAATAGTTCCTCCAACTAAAAAATGAATATCTACTTCTAAATCCGGTATATAAGATTGAATCATTTGTTTTGCTTTTGTACAATAAGGATCCATTCCATATCCTGTGACGTTTTCTAAATTTATTTTTTGTAAAAGATCTAAAATATCTTGTATACATCCTTGTCCATAATCGTTTCTAAAAAATAACATATGGTACCTCCAAACTGTTATTATTTTATCATATTGGTCTACAGAAAAAAAGAGTCCTGATTCAGGACTCTAAAATGAACATTATTTATTTTGGAAAGGAACAATTTTTAATTTTTTAGACTTATCTTTTTCTAAGAAATTTGCCATTCCAGCTCTTTGATCTTCTGTTTCAAAACAATCACCGAATAATTTTTCTTCAATAACAATTGCCTGATCCATATCTACTTGTAAACCATCATTGATAGCTTTTTTACAATTACGAACCGCAATTGGGGCATTTTTTGAAATAGTAGAAGCTAATTTTTGAGCAGCTGGTAACAATTCTTCCAAAGGATAGACTGCATTTACCAATCCAATACGATAAGCTTCATCCGCTTTGATATTACGAGCTGTATAAATCATTTGTTTAGCAACTCCAACAGGAACTACACGAGCCAAACGTTGTGTTCCACCAAATCCAGGTGTAATTCCTAAACCAACTTCTGGTTGTCCAAATACAGCATTTTCAGAGCAAATACGGATGTCACAGCTCATAGCAATTTCACATCCTCCTCCTAAAGCAAATCCATTAATGGCTGCAATAACAGGAATTGGGAATGTTTCAATTTTACGGAAAATATCATTTCCTTTTTTTCCAAAGGCTTCGCCTTCTTCTTTTGTTAAAGTACTCATTTCACCAATGTCAGCTCCAGCAACAAATGATTTTTCACCAGCTCCTGTTAAAATTAAACAGCGAATGGCATTTAAATCAACTGCATCTAAAGCCGCATTTAGTTCTTCTAAGACTTGCGAATTTAAAGCATTTAATGCACGTGGACGATTAATGGTAATAGTACCAACAAATCCTTCTGTTTCGTATGTAATGAATTCCATTTTAATTCTCCATCTTATAGTTCATCAACAGGTGTTTTTGTACGATCTGCATTATATTGATAGAATCCTTTACCAGATTTAACACCTAAATTTCCACCACGAACCATTTTACGTAACAATGGACAAGCACGATATTTACTGTCACCTGTTTCTTTATATAATACATCCATGATAGCTAAACAAATATCCAGCCCAATGTAATCTCCTAATTCTAATGGTCCCATAGGATGGTTTGCCCCCAATTTCATAGCTGTATCAATTCCTGCAATATTGGAAACGCCTTCCATTTTGATAAAAGCTGCTTCATTGATCATAGGAATCAAAATACGGTTAACAACAAATCCTGCAGCTTCATTTACTTGAACTGGTTCTTTTCCAATTTCAACAGAAATTTCTTTGATTTTTTCAACAATTTCTACAGGTGTATTTACACCAGCAATAACTTCGATTAATTTCATACGATCTGCTGGATTAAAGAAATGCATACCAACAACTGGACGATTAACTCCTTTTCCAATTTCAGTAATAGATAAAGAAGAAGTGTTTGATGCAAAGATGCATCCTTCTTTACAAATAGCATCTAATTCTTTGAAAGTATTTTGTTTTACTTCCATATTTTCGAAAGCAGCTTCAACAATTAAGTCACAGTCTGCACATAAATTTTCTTTTAATCCTGGTTCAATAGAAGCTAAAATTGCATCTACTTTTTCTTGTGATAATTTACCTTTACTAACTAAACGAGCATATCCTTTTTCGATTTTTGCTTTTCCATTTTCAGCCCATTCTTGTTTGATATCACATAAAGCAACACTATATCCTTCTACTTGAGCAAATGCTTTGGCAATTCCTTGCCCCATTGTTCCAGCACCAATAACTCCAACTTTCATGAATAGAACCTCCCTATTTTAAGCAGCTTTTGCTTTTTTGATTTCTTCAATTAATTGAGGAACGACTTTAAACAAATCGCCAACAATTCCATAATCTGCTACACCAAAAATAGGTGCTGCATCTGTTTTATTGATTGCGATAATACATTCTGAATCTTGCATACCAGCTGTATGTTGAATTGCTCCAGAAATACCTAAAGCAACATAGATTTTTGGATGAACTGTCTTTCCAGTTTGACCAACTTGATGCATTGCATCTAACCAACCTGCATCTGTAACAGCACGAGAAGCACCAACAACGCCTCCACCTAATACATCGGCTAATTCTTGAGCTAGAGCAATTCCTTTTTCTACGTCTTTGCTGATTCCACGTCCAACAGAAACAATAATATCAGCACCGATTAAGTCAACCATTTTTGTAGCGGCTTTTTCAATGGATAATACTTCTGTTTTAATATCAGCAGCACTTAATTCAAAACTAGGTTCAATGACTTGAACCGCATCCGCTTTGGCTTTGTCAAATGCAGCTTTTTTCATAACACCTGGACGAACTGTTGAAATTTGAGGACGGAAACGAGGACAAATAATAGTTGCCATCAAGTGTCCTCCAAAAGCAGGACGAGTCATCTTTAAGTTACGGTCTTCCCAGTCAAATGTTGTATTATCTACATCAATTGTGCTGGATTCACGTAAATATTCAACATATCCTTTAGTATCAATATCTAAATGAGTAGCATCAGCTGTCAATCCTGTATGTAAACGCGCTGCAATTCTTGGCGCTAAGTCACGTCCAATATTTGTTGCACCAATTAATAATACTTCTGGTTTAAATTCATTGACCATATCACATAATACTTTTGCATAAGCATCTGTTGTATAGTCTTTTAATAATGGACTGTCACATACAACCACTTCATCGGCACCATATCCACCAATTTCACTTGCTAAGCCTTTAACGTTTTCTCCTAATAAAAGTCCAACAACTTTACAGTTTAATTCTGTTGCCAATTTTTTAGCTTCTGAAACTAATTCAAAGTCTGTATTTTGTAGTTCACCTTGACGTTGTTCACAGAAGACCCATACATTTTTGTATTCGCTAAAATCTGCCATTTTATTTTCTCCTTCTTCTTAAATCAAATGTTTTTTTGCTAAGATGGAAGCCATTTGATTGGCAACATCGTCACCGCTTAACATTGTTCCAGCTCCTTTTTGTGGAGGAGTAAATGATTTAAATACATTTGTAGGTGAACCCTTCAAACCAATTGTATCCACTTCAATTAGTGGATCATCTTGTAATGCAGGATAATCTAAAACTTCGATTTCCTGATCAAAACAAGTAAAGCATCCAGAAACACTCATATAACGAGGTTGATTTAATTCTTTTACGCAAGTAATTAAACAAGGAGTTTGTACTTTAATTTTCATGAAACCGTCTTCTAATAAACGTTTAACAATTAAAGAATTTCCTTCTTTTTCAATTTCTGCTGCATAAGTAACTTGAGGTAAATTTAATTTTTCAGCAATTTGAGGTCCAACTTGTGCTGTATCCCCATCAATTGCCTGACGACCACAGAACACAACATCTTCTGGTCCAACACCAATTTTATTGATTCCTGCCGCAATAATTTGAGAAGTCGCAAAAGTATCGGATCCACCAAATTCACGTCCAGAAATTAATACAGCACGATCTGCTCCACGAGCAAGACATTCACGTAACATTGATTCAGCAGTGAATGGTCCCATTGAAACCACAACGACTTCACATCCTGTTTCGTCTTTTAATTTTAAAGCAGCTTCTAA
Organism: Floccifex sp.; assembly: GCF_051873555.1. GTDB lineage: Bacteria > Bacillota_I > Bacilli_A > Erysipelotrichales > Erysipelotrichaceae > Floccifex. Next base: position 50,769 of record NZ_JBJEEY010000069.1, read on the forward strand.
AGCAGCTAAGTCATCTGGATTGGTAATGGTTGCCATGGAAGCACGATCTAATTGTCCATTTTCTTTAACGGCAACTTTTCCTGAAGTATCAGGTA
>NZ_JBJEEY010000070.1:0-11214 GCF_051873555.1 Floccifex sp.
GGTGCTGTAACCCCTCGAATTTGTAAAAACTCAACTATTCGTTACAGCCCCTTATCGAATATTTCCATTTCCATGAATGATATATTTATAGGTTGTTAATTCTTTTAACCCCATTGGACCACGAGCATGAAGTTTTTGTGTTGAAATTCCCATTTCACATCCCAATCCAAATTCTCCTCCATCGGTAAAACGAGTCGAAGCATTGACATAAACAGCTGCACTATCCACTAATGCCGTAAACAATTGTGCATGTTCTGTATTGTTTGTAACGATGCAATCGGAGTGATGTGTTGAATGGTTTTGAATATGCTCAATGGCTTGTTCTACATTTTTCACAACTTTAACAGCTAAAATATAATCTAAAAATTCTGTATCAAAGTCTTGATTAGTTGCCGGTATTCCATCGATGATTGATAAAGCTTGTGTATCTAATCTAAGCTGAACCTGTGGAATTTTTTCTTTTAATTTTGGTAAAAAAACAGATGCTATATTTTCATGTACCAATAACGTTTCTTCTGCATTACAAACCGATGGACGACTTGTCTTCGCGTTTTCAACAATATTTAATGCCATTTCGATATCACATTCATCATCTACATATACACTGCAAATTCCGGTTCCTGTTTCAATACAAGGTACCTTTGCATTTTCAACACAAGAAGAAATCAAGCCTTTTCCGCCTCTTGGAATCAATAAATCAATATATCCAACTCCATTCATAAGTTCATAAGCACTTTGACGAGTAGTATCTTCAATTAATTGTACCATTTCTTTTGGTAAAGCTGTTTTTTCTAATCCTTCTTGTAAAGCATCAACAATGGCTTTAGCAGAATTCCAAGCTTCTTTTCCTGTTCTTAAAATACAAACGTTCCCGCTTTTTATGGCCAAAGAAGCTGCATCGCTTGTAACATTGGGGCGACTTTCATAAATAATCGCAATGACACCTAATGGAACACTTTTCTTTTGAATGAGTAATCCCTTTCGATTTACTTCCTCTAATACTTTTCCCACTGGATCCTCTAATTCAATCACTTCTTTGATTCCTTTAGCCATGGATTCAATTCTTTCTTTTGTTAAAATCAAGCGATCCAATTTCACTTTAGACAATGTATCCTGTGCTTTTTTTACATCGATTTCATTGGCTTCTAATATTTCTGGAATATGTTGTATTAAAGATTGTGCCATATTATTTAAAGCATCATTTTTTTGTGTTGTATTTAAGACAATAGATTTTGATACCTCTTTGGCTTGTTTCATAATATCAATTGTATACATTTTTTATCCTTCTTTCTGAAATAACGTTCCCACAAATTGATTTTCCATAATATCATATAAAATTTCTGGATTCTTTCCATTAGCAATAATCATATCACAATTGGCTTTTGTGACAATTTGAGCTGCCTGTAACTTAGTAATCATTCCACCGGTTCCTACTTTTGAAGACGAATCTCCTGCTAATTTTAAAATAGATTCATCAATGGTTTTGACTATGGAAATTAATTGTGCGTCTTTATTTTTTGTGGGATCATCGGTATAGAGTCCATCAATATCCGATAAAATAATATATAAATTCGCATGAATGCTTTTGGCTACCACAGCTCCTAATGTATCATTATCTCCGATTTCAATTTCGCTTGTTGAAATTGTATCGTTTTCATTGATAACAGGTATACAAGAAAATGTTAATAATTTTTCAATTGTATTAATACAATTCTCTTTTCGATGTTCAATATCTTCATTTGTTAGTAAAACCTGTCCAATCGTATGATTATATTGACTAAATAATTTATCATAGGTATACATTAATTCACATTGTCCAATACTGGCAACAGCTTGTTTTCCCGGTAAAGACTGTGGTTTTTCTTTTAATCCTAATTTTCCCATTCCCATCGCAATGGCTCCACTGGAAACAAGAATCAATTCATGTCCTTCATTTTTTATGTCACTTAAGACTTTACATAAACTTTCCATTCGTCGTATATTCAACAATCCCGTAGATGGATGGGTTAATGTCGAAGAACCGACTTTTACTACAACTCTCATTGCATCCTCCCTTAAAATACTTGTGTCCATTCTATCATAGTTTTATTATATTGTTGAGAAATGAGGAAAAAAATATGTATACAGATAGTCATTGTCATATAACAGATGAATTGTTGTATGGAAGAATTGATGAAATTATGGAAAATATTTTAGAAAACAAAATAGATAATGTTATGGTGATTTGTTGTAAAGAAATTGATTATTTAAGAGCTATTGAATTAAAGAAACAATTTCCTTTTATTCGCATTGCCTTTGGATGGTATCCTCAAGATGCTCTGGAAATTACTAAAAAACATTTTGAATTACTGGAAAGTGTCATTTCTTCTTTGGATTGTGTAGGAGAAATTGGATTGGATTATTATTGGGATGATTCGTTTAAAGACAAACAAAAAGAAATTTTTATTCAGCAAATTCAATTGGCCAATCAATATCAAAAACCAATTTCCATTCATATGCGAAGTGCCACCAAAGATACTTTGGATATATTAAGAGAATATGCCCAGACAAAAATTATTTTTCATTGTTTTTCTGGCAGCAAAGAAACGATGATGGAATGTTTAAAAATGGATTCTATGATTTCTTTTGCCGGTCCTATTACATATAAAAATGCACGACAAGCCATTGAATGTATTGAAGCATGTCCAATTGATCGAATCTTAACAGAAACAGATTCTCCGTATTTAACGCCGGTTCCTTTTCGTGGTAAACAAAATGAACCAAAAAATGTTCAATTTGTCGCAAAAAAAATCTGTGACATCAAACAAGTCGATTTACTTGTTCTTTGTTCACAGATTGAAAAAAACTATCATTCTTTATTTCAATAATTCCTGGTATTGATTTCCAATATAAATTTGTTCGTTATATATGACAACTGGTCTTTTTACTAACATTCCATATTGTGCCAATAAAGAAACTAATTCGTCTTGTGTACTTGTTAGTTTCTTTTCTTTTATATTGAGTTCTCGATACAATTTTCCGCTTGTATTCCACAATTGATTTAAGGAAATTCCTTTATTCATCCAGTCCTTGATTTCTTCTTTAGTTGGATTGTCTTTTGAAATATCGCGATACGATACTTCATATTTTTCGCACAAAGCTTTATAAGCTTTTACACACGTTGAACAACGTGGATAACCAATAAAAAGTATTTTATTCATGTACATGTGAAAGAGCTGTGTTCAGTGCACCAGATAAAGAAGTATTTTCTTCTACAGCACGAATTAAAGCAGCCATCAATGGAGCTACTGAAATTACTTTCATTTGTGGATAATTCTTTTTGTTTTCGGTTTGATCAATTGTATCTGTACAAATAAATTCAACTAAACCACTACCAGATAAACGCTCAATAGCTGGTCCAGATAAAATTCCATGTGAACAAACGGCATATACTTCTTTTGCCCCTTTTTCTTTCAACATACGAATTCCAGAAACCAATGTACCCGCTGTATCAACCATATCATCGATAATAACAGCTGTTCTTCCACTGACATCTCCTAACAATCCCATGGCTTCGGCAACATTTGGTCGTGGACGACGTTTATCAATAATTGCAATCGGTGCATCCAATTCCAATGCCAGATTACGAGCACGTACTGTTCCGCCATGATCTGGTGAAACCACTGTAACATCTTCAATATTTTTATGTTTTAAATAATTCGCAATTAATTTTAAAGCCGAAATATCGTCGGCAGGAATATCGAAAAATCCTTGTTCCTGTGTCGCATGTAAATCAACTGTAACAACGCGATCGGCTCCTGCTGTTTCCAATAAACTCGCAACTAATTTTGATGTAATAGGTTGACGAGGTTTTGCTTTTCGATCTTGTCTTGAATACCCAAAATATGGAATTATACAGTTAATTGTTGATGCACTGGCTCTTTTGCAAGCATCAATTCCAATCAATAATTCCATTAAATTGTCGTTTACTGGACTATTTGTACTTTGTACAAAATAAACATGTTTTCCCCGAACAGATTCCCCTAATTCAACCAGAATTTCTCCATCCGCAAAGTGATTGACTTTACATTTTCCCAATTCAATCCCTAATTCTTTACAAATTCCATGTGCCAAGCCTATGCTTGATGATAAAGCAAATACAACTGTGTCTTTCATTTCATATTCTCCCACTTTTTTATCTAAACATTTTTTATGTTTAAACCATTTTTATTTCCTTTTTCATAGGAAAAAGGACCAATTCTTTGACCTTCTTTAATCAAACAATTTTCTATTTTACTATTATCAATGCAAACATTGTTTTCAATGACTGCGTTTTGAATCATAGAATTTGGTAAAATCTCAACAAAATCTCCAATTACTGTTTTTCCTGTTATTTCTACATTTGGATAAATAATCACATCATGTCCAATTTGAACATCTTTTCCAATCACTGTTCGATTTGGATCTACAATTTGAACGCCTTCCTTCATCCATTTTGTATTAATTCGTTGTTTCATTAATTCATAGGCTTTATTTAATTCCACACAATCATTGATTCCCATGACTTCATCACGATCTTCAATAACCAATCCTTTTACTTGTTTTCCTTGTGAAGACAAGATTTTAACCATATCTGTTAAATAATATTCATGTTGGGCGTTATTGGTTTTTAATTGATTGATGTTAGAAAATAAATCCTGGTTATCAAAGCAATACATTCCTGCATTGATTTCACATATTTTCTTTTGTTCTGGCGTACAGTCTTTAGCTTCTACAATCGAAATCACATTATTATTGGCATCTCGTACAATTCTTCCATAATGAGCACCGTCTTCTAAAATTGATGTCAATAAAGTACAGGAAGCGCCTTCATTGGCTTGAAACAATTTTTCCAGTGTTTCTGGTGTAATACAAGGCCCATCTCCATTAATAACCAATGTCTGACCTTTTTCTTCTTTTAATTGACTACATTGCATCACGGCATGTCCTGTTCCTAATTGTGGCATCTGCATCGCAAATTCACAATCTGGATATGCATCCATAATACTTTGTGCCTGATAACCAACGACTATCACTATTCTTTCTGTATGTACAGCTCTTAAAGCATCAATAATATATCCCAGCATAGGACGATCGATAATGGGGTGCATCACTTTACTGAGTTGTGATTTCATTCTCGTTCCTTTCCCTGCTGCTAAAACAATCGCATTACGCATCTTGTTCTCCTTTCCATACCCAATACATTTTACCAATTTTTGTCTACTTTTGAAACACAAAAAAGATAGTAAAAACTATCTTTAGTCTAATTCATCCAATTGCTGCTGATAAACACTGATTTTGTTTTTCAGTTCATCCACAACACTTTGTTTTTCATCCACAACCTGCTTAGCACTGTCCATATTTGACTTGGCATCATTCATTGTCGATTTTGCACTTTCCATCTTTGATTGTGCACTGTTTAAATTATTAACAGCTGTATTGTAGTCCGATTGAATGGAATCCATATTGGCTTTAGCACTTTCTACTTCTTTCCAGATTGCATCTCTTGTCTCTGTATCTGAATAATCTGTATTTAAGTATTCTGCATATTTCGCATTGTATGTGTTTTGATAACTTTGATACGTTGCGATTGTACTTGTATATGAATTTACTGTGCTTTCTTCATTATTATAAGCCGTAACCGCTTTATTATAAGCTGAAGTGGCTTGATCCAATGTTTCCTGTGCATCATCTAAATCCGATTGCGCACGTGATAAATCCGTTTTCAAGTCATTAATTTTTTCTTTTAATTCTGCTTTTTTTACGGCATTTTCTGTATTATTGTTTTTAGAATCTTCTTTCTTTTTACTCTTAGCCTTTGCCAGTAATTCATCAAAAGAATATCCTGTTTTTTGAATCAATGCTGTATCAATATCTTCTTTTTGAGAATCTGTTAATTTGTTAAATTTCGATTCTAAATCAATAATTTCCAGTTTTTCTTCATCATCATATAAATCATAGTTATCAACCCAATCCATGATTTCCTGATAATATTGTTCCTGCATTTCACTGCTAATGTTGTCACCCGCAAAATTCTGTACAATTTTTACCACACCAAAAATCAATAAAATAGTCAATAAAATACCTAAAACAGAAGCCACAATCACCGCAATGGTTTTTCCTCCACCTTGTTTTTTTGCCGGCTTTGCACTGGAAGTTTTCTTTAAATGAAAATCTTCTTTTGGTTCTTCTTGTTTCTTGCTGACTTTTTTTCTCGTTAATTGCGGTCCTTTTTGATCATCTAATAACGATTGAATTTCGTTATCATCAATCACAACCGTTCCAGAAACCGATTCTTCTTTTGTATTAATATTTTTAGGATTAAATGCACGTGTCCCTGATAAATTAGATGATTGTTCTTGTTTACAATCTTTCGCACTTAATACAATAGGCGTATCTGAGACATTTTCTTTTTTGACAAAAGAAGGAATTTCCGCTTCTTTTTTTACATTCTTATTGATTCTTTTTTTCTTAGATTGTGCAAAAGCATCCATTTTTTGATTTAATGTTTCATCTTCATATGAATCCAATAATCTGGAAATTTCATCTTGTTCTGTTTCTTTTCTTGTCATACAATCACCTTCGTGTTTCTATTCTATCAAAAGCGCTTTTGTTTTTCCATAGCCATTCTCTCAATCCATAGAGGATGTGCCGATAATAAGAATACCACATCTGGTTGTAATAAATCCATTCCTCTTTCAATTGTGTGACCCGTCGTACAAACATCATCAAATAATAAAATCTTTTGATTCGGTAATGTATATAGATTCTTTTTTTCAATGACTTGATGAATATTTTCTCGATGTGGATTACTGGATTGTTTGATATTGGTTTTTTTATATAATGGAGAATAAACTGTATAGGAATGTAAAATCAGAAAATTAGGTTCAAATCCTCGTTTCATTCTAGAAACTTCACTAGAACACATAACACATATAATATGCTTTTTTAATATAGTTTGAAATAAAGTATGATACTCATCTAAAAAAACAGGATATAGTGCAATATCTTTCTGGTCTTTAAATCGAAATAAAAGTCTTTCTAAAAATTCATTGTATTCATATAAAACATAGATCCATGTATTGTGATAATAATAGGCTTTTCGATGAACAATGAATTGATCTTGGCATTTTGTACAAATGAAAGAAGAATCCCATAAATTTCCTGGCCAACAGGCATTACATATTAAGCATTGACATTCATCTGTTTTAATTGTCGAATACAATTTTTGATAGATTCGTTTTGCGTATCGCATAAAATGACTCCTTTTCCAATGGGATCTAAAAAACTTCGTCCAACTCTTCCAAAAATCTGAATTAAACTTGATACATTAAATACACTGTGATTTCCTTTAAAAACAAGTACACAAACATTCGGAATTGTAATGCCTCTTTCTAATAGAGTTGTGGATATCAGGCATTGAAATTTTTTTTGATGAAATTCTTCAATTATTTTATCTTTTTGTGTAATTTGTGAGTGAATGGCTTTATTGGAAATAAAGAAGGAAAGAAGAAAATGAAGAGTATATGTATCTTGTATCGTTGGAACAAAAATAAGACTTTGTTTATTTTTCCATTTTTTTAAGTAATATAATAAAACAATGAATTGAAGAAAAATCGGAAGACAAATAACTTTTGGAATAAGTAAAGGATGTCCATGAGGTCGTTGAAAAAGAGTAACTATTTCTACGTTTTTTAATAAAGATTCATCTGGAGTAGCAGATAAAAATAATTTTTGTCCAATACAGGAACCATTCGCAATTTCTTTTAATACGTCATTTCCAATATATGGAAAAGCATCCACTTCATCCATGATCAATAAATCAAAGGCATAGGGATATCGATACAATTGATGCATTGTACAAACAATTAAATCACCATCCCATATATCGGTATAACCTTGGGTTACCGCAACAATTTGTAATGACGGAAATATTTTTTGTAGTCGTTCTTTAATTTCTAAGACCACTTGTCTTCGACTAATCGCAAATCCTACTTTTTTCCCTTGTGATAAGTATAAACAAATACTTTCTAAAGTAATTTCAGTTTTTCCGGCTCCTGTACAAGCATATAAAAATACGTCTTTTCCTTCTTGAAGAAATTGACACACTTTCGTTGATGCTTCTTTTTGTTTGGGTGTTAATTCATATTTTAGATGAGGTTGAATAGAAATTTTTTTTCTTGTGAGTGTTACTTTTTTTATAGGCGTATTGGCATCTATTCGAGAAAACATAATGCATTTTCGACAATAATAAACACCTTGATCAAAAGTAAACAAACGAGGATCCTGGTTTTGACAGCGAAAACATTTCATATTTATTTATACGAAAAAAAGAAGAAAAAAGAAAAAACGAATCAAAATAAATTCGCTTTTTGAATTCGATTGGCCGCTTCCATGATTTCTTTTTCATCTTGTACTAACGCAATTCTTACATATCGCTTTCCTTGTTCTCCAAAAGCCATGCCAGGCGTTACGACGACACCTGCTTTTTCTAATAATTCTTTTGTGAATGCCATGGAATCTGAATAGGAATCTGGAATTTTTGCCCACATAAACATAGTCGCCGGTGTTTTCGAAATATTCCATCCTGCTTCTTTAAATGCTTTGACAAGAGCATCTCTTCTATTTTGATATGCTAAACAAGTTTGTGCTATGCTTTCTTTTCCTTCTTTTAAAGCTGTAATAGCTGCATATTGAATGGGTTTAAAGATTCCATAGTCCATATTGGATTTCAACATTTCAAATGATTCAATTATATCTTTATTTCCAACGCAAACACCTAATCGAGCTCCTGCCATTCCAAATGTTTTTGAAAAAGAATTTAATTCCACTCCAATGTCTTTGGCTCCTTCAAATGACAGAAAACTTTTTCCAACTTTTCCATCAAAAACTAATTCACTATAGGCATTATCGTGTAAAACCAATATGTTGTTTTTTTTCGCGAATTGAATTAATTCTTCATAAAATGAATCCGGTGCAATGGCACATGTTGGATTATTGGGATAGGATACTATCATCAATTTTGCTTGTCTGGCAATTTCTGGATCAATTTGATTGAATTGAATTAAATAATTGTTTTCTTCTAATAACGGCATGTAATGAATTGTTGCTCCTGCAATCTTTGGTCCATCACTAAAGATAGGATAATAAGGATCTTGTACTAATACAATGTCTCCTGGATCACATATAGACATTGGAAGAATACTTAGAGCTTGTTGAGATCCTGAAACGCAAATCATTTCATCATAAGCTAAATCAACTTGATATCTTTCTTTGTACCATGTTTGAATAGCTTGTTTCATTTCGTCCATATCTGTAATGGCATACTTCCAGTTATCAGGTTCGTCCATTTTTTCTTTCATGGTTTCAATGATACAGGAAACGGGTGCAATATTAGGTGATCCAATAGAAAAATCTATGACTGTATTTCCTGTTCTTTGAATATATTCTTCTTTCATTTTTTTGATATTGGTAAAAATTGAAGTTTGAAATGCTTCCATTCGTTTTGTATGAATCATAGTGCCTCCAAAATAAAAGGTGTCAAAATGACACCTAATGTTCTATTTCTGATTAAATCCGTATTTTCTATTAAATTTCTCAATACGACCTTGAGCAGCCGCGAAACGTTGACGACCAGTGAAGAATGGGTGACAGTTACTGCAAGTATCTACACGCAATTCATTTCCTTTGATTGTGCTACCTGTTTCAAATTCTGCTCCACATGAAGTACAGATACATTTAACAGTGTGATAATTAGGATGAATTCCTTTTTTCATACTATTTTCCTCCTTCCGCCTTAAACTTCTATAAGTCTAAAGTAAGTGCTATAAAATAATAACATTCCATACGTCATATTTCAAGATAATTTCGACTTTAATTTTATAAGAAATTCGTTATAATTTCTTATATGAAAGCTTTTCAACATTTAAAAACAATTACACAACATAAAATGAAAGTCACTTGGCTATGTTTTCGTTGTCATTTATTTAAACAAGGGTTATTACACGATCTAAGTAAATATTCTTATATTGAATTAAAGACTGGTTTTAAATATTATCAAGGATATCGTTCTCCCATAGATGCTGAAAAAGAAGAAAAAGGCTATTCTCTGGGTTGGCTGCATCATAAAGGAAGAAACAAACATCACTGGGAGTATTGGTTAGACTTTGGTAAAGATGGAATTTATCCATGCCAAATGCCTGTAAACTATGTCATTGAAATGTTTTGTGATCGTGTAGCAGCCAGTATGATTTATCAAAAAGATAAATATACAGATTCATCGGCTTTGGATTATTACAACCAGGGAAGAAATAAAATCTTGATTCATCCCAATACCGATGCTCTAATCCATTCTTTACTGGTTTATTTATCCGAAAATGGATTGGATCAGACCATTGAATATATCAAAAAAGAAATCAAACAATAATGACTTCTTTTTAGAATAAACCATCTATCCAATTTTTTAGTTCACATAAAGGATTTTGCCAATCTGTTATTACTAAGTAATCAACAATAGTATTTTCATCAAAATAATAAAATATTGGAACATATTGAAAAGGTTTAAATGCAATTTTTAAATAATCCATTTCTTTTTTTGATGTATTTTCATCTATTACATATTTATAAATTATTACATCTCTATTTAATTTTTTTCTTCTTTATTTAATTTTTCACAATAATAACAGTCTTTCTTTGTTATCTCAATTATTATTCTGTTTTCATTATTTATTAGATTTTCAATTTCTTTAATATTTTCTATATATTCAAATTTTGTATAATTATTTTTACACCCATTTAGCATAATAGAAAATAATACTATCAAAATTATTTTTCTCATTTTTTATCGCTAAGTTCAACTAAAAAGTTGATGAAGGTAGTCTAAGCCACTGATTGTAAATCAGAATAAACTTGAAACACATCAAATGGCAGTTCAAAAGAACATATATCTTTTGTTACAAACGATATGACATTTTTTTCAATACGAATTCTATCAGTTCTGTACATCAGACGTAATCCTTATCCTTTCCATTGAATACAATATAATTATACCATATAATATAATCAGTCGTAACATATATAGGGGTATTTATGTTCAAGAAAGTAAAGGATAAATCATACTACACAAACAACCACAGCTGTTTCCTTCTGACAGCTCATCTTGTACTTGTGACAAAGTACAGAAAACCTGTGTTGAAG
>NZ_JBJEEY010000071.1:0-2254 GCF_051873555.1 Floccifex sp.
TCGTACTTTAACGATTGGAAGTATGATGGGATCGATGTTAAAAGATGAACAAGAAATCATCAACATCACAATCAATGGACATGGTCCTATAGGAACGATTATGGTAGATGCGTTTTCAAATGGAAATGTATGTGGATTTTGTTCCAATCCCCATGTACAAGATCAATACTATAATGAAAAAAAGTTAAATGTAGGAGCAGTTGTAGGAACTGATGGATATTTAACGGTCACAAAAAATCTTCATATGCAAGATAATTTTACAGGAACGGTACAACTTCAAACAGGAGAAATCGGTCAAGATTTTACTTATTATTTTGCGCTTTCAGAACAAACACCAACAGCCATTAGTGTCGGTGTTTCTATGGATAAAGAAGGAAATGTGATTAGTGCAGGTGGTTTAATTCTTCAAATGTTACCCGATGCCACAGAACAAGATATTTGTATTTGTGAAAATATTATAAACGGTTTAAAACCTATGTCCACTTTGATTCAAGAATACGATGATGTTGGATTAGAGACTTTGATTCGAGATATTTTTGAAGATGTGAATATTTTATCTTCAAAAGATATTTTTTATTCGTGTCCTTGTTCAAAAGAACGAATGGCATCTGGATTAGCGGTTTTAAAAAAAGAAGAAATTCAAGACATGATTGAAAAAGAAAATGGATGTGAAGTGACTTGTAATTTCTGTAATGAGAGATATATATTTTCAAAAGAAGACTTAGAAAAAATATTGGAGTCTAAATATGTTTAAAATTGGTAATGTTGAAATTGAAAATCCCATTGTGATTGCTCCTTTAGCTGGAATATCGAACATTGCGTTTCGAAAAATCGCAAAACAATTTGGAGCGGGTTTAGTTTGTAATGAAATGGTTAGTGACAAGGCTTTGTATTATCGGTCTCAAAAAACAATGGAAATGTGTGTCAGTGATGAAAAAGAACATCCATTGAGTTTTCAATTATTTGGACATGACATAGAAACGGTATTATATGGAGCCAGGTATTTAGATACACAAACCAATTGCGATATTATTGACTTTAATATGGGATGTCCTGTAAACAAGGTCATCAAAGCTAAAGCGGGTTCGTATTTAATGAAAGATATTGATTATGCCAGGGAATTAATGCGACAAGTGGTTGCTAGTGTACACAAACCAGTAACGGTTAAAATGCGACTGGGATTTGATGAATCACATATGAATTGTGTTGAAATGGCTAAAGCCATGGAAGAAGTGGGAGTTTCTTGTATTACAGTTCATGGACGTACTCGAAATCAAATGTATGAAGGCAAAGCCGATTGGTCTTATATTAAACAAGTAAAAGACGCGGTTTCAATTCCTGTGATTGGTAATGGCGATGTAAAAAGTGTTGAGGATTTCTTTAATATGATGGAACAAACAGGTTGTGATGGTGTTATGATTGGTCGAGGCATTATTGGAAATCCATTTTTGATTCAGGAATGTAAAGATGCTTTATCAAATGAGAAACATGAATATTCTATTGAAGATCGTATTTCTATTTGTATGCAACATGCAAAGGATTTATGTTTCTATAAAGGAGAAAAAGTTGCCATTCATCAAATGCGGGGATTGGCGAGCTGGTATTTAAAAGGTTTACCGAATTCTCATGTTTTTAAGAATCGTTGTTCAAGTATGAATGCATTGTCGGATTTAGAACAAATTTTAAGGGATTATCAAAAATCGATTATAGACAAGTAGTCATTTTCTTTATATAATTTTTAAAAAGGAGAATTGAAATATGAGATTTAACACACAAGCTTTTTTTGAAGGAAGAGAGATTCAGGCTTATAAATATTTTGGTGCTCATATTGAAGAAAAAGGAGTCGTATTTCGAGTATATGCGCCTCACGCACAAACCATTTCTGTAGTGGGTTCTTTTAATAATTGGGATGAATCCAAAAACAAAATGAAGAAAAATGAAAAAGGAATTTGGTCTTGTACGGTAAAAGAAGCTAAAGAAGGGGATTTATACAAATTTAGAGTGAAACAAGCCAGTGGTGAAACGGTTGATAAAATTGATCCCTATGCGTTTCGATCTGAATTAAGACCTAATAATGCTTGTATCGTAGCTTCTTTGGACTATGATAAATGGGCGGATGCGAAATGGATGGAAAAACGATCAAAAGGATTTGATAAGCCCATCAATATTTATGAATTAAATCTTGGTTCCTGGATGAAAGGAGACGGAACAAAAGAGGGAGAAGAAATTGATCATTTCTTACACTATAATGAAA
>NZ_JBJEEY010000072.1:0-11142 GCF_051873555.1 Floccifex sp.
GATCCAACTGAATTCATTGAATCTGGAATGAAAATAGTTAAGGAGTGAAAATTATGAAAAAAATATATGCATTATGTTTGGTAATGGCATGTGTTTTCTCTTTTGTTCAACCGGTTTTTGCACAAGAAAATCTAGTTCAAATAGAACCAAGAGCAGATATTATTGGTTGGAAGTATAAAACAATGGACGGAAAATTATACAAACGGTTGTATAACTATACAAAAGAACAATGGATTGGAGATTGGATTTTAGTAGGAAATGCAAATTAATACGCTTAAATTGTGATTGCCTAGGGGAAAATTAATGGAAGGATTCGTTTCACCAAAGGGATACAATCTTTGCAATAGAAAGTAAGAATAGAATGAAAAGAAAGATGCACCAAACACAAATTGATGGTTTATGCGATTGATTGGCCCCGGGAGCTATTCTTTCTTCTTTTATGGTGGTTTATACAGAATCATCTGGTTATTCATGATTGTTTATCAAAATTTATTTAACGGAAGAAAGTTTCTTCCGTTTTTAAATATAGGATGCAATTATTTTTTTTATTGCTTCTGCTTCTTTTCGATCGTCTTTATATTGATCTGTACCAACTTGTGTTTTTTCTTTAGAAACATAAATAGCACAAATTGTTCCATCTTTCATTATTATTTTTAATCCTACAAATAAATAAGGCTCAGAAAAAATACCGGTAGGTAAAGGACCATTTGGGACTAGAGCCAGAAAAGGTTCTTGTTTTCCTCTTTTGCTTGCTTTCTCATTCAAAATCCATATTTTATCAATATCACAAAGATTATAAGTACCTGTTGTACCATCCAATATTGTAAAAGTATCTGAATCAAATGAAACACTTCGAAATGATTTCATGTTTGTCTCCTTTCTTTTGTTATTTTCATTATAATTTATATTAACATCAATAGCAATAAAAAATAATAATACAAAATAATATGTTATGCTTGCAATATAAAAAGAAATTGCTATAATACATATACATTATCAAGAGATGAAGTAGAGGGTTAGCTCAGTGACTTCACACCAACCTGTCAACAAAAACAGTGGACAAGGTGGTTCAACTAACATAGATAAGAAGACATATTTCAAGTTACGTGCTTCTTATCGCACGTTTTTTTTATTGTAAGGAGGTTATAAACGTGAAAGATTTTATTTTTACCAGTGAAAGTATCACAGAAGGACATCCAGATAAAGTCTGTGATAAAATTGCGGATTCTATTTTAGATGAAGCATTAAGACAAGATTCAGAAAGTAAAATGGCAGTGGAAGCGACTATTAAAGATGATTTTGTATTAATTTATGGAGAAGCCAATACAAAAGCGCATATTGATTATGAAAAAATTGCCAAAGATACTATTCGAAAAATTGGATATACAGAAGATTATACGGTTTTTGTAAAAGTGAATAAACAATCTTCAGAAATCAATAGTGCTGTTACAAATCAGGAAAATGATGAAGTAGGAGCAGGGGATCAAGGGATTATGTTTGGCTATGCTTGTGATGAAACCAAAGAATTATTACCAGCCCCTATTTATTATGCCCATCAATTGGCTTTACAATTAACACGTGTTCGAAAAGCAGGCAATCCATTTATTAAACCCGATGGAAAAACACAAGTATCGGTTGAATATAAAGACAACAAAGTGAAACGAATTGATACCATTGTTGTTTCTACTCAACATTCTGCTTCTATTTCCCAATCGGATTTAAAAACACTAATTATGGAAGAAGTCATTTCTCCTGTTATCGATCCATCTTTAATTGATGAAAACACAAAATTTCTGATCAATCCATCTGGAAGCTTTGTGGTAGGAGGTTCCTTTGGGGATTCTGGAACAACAGGAAGAAAAATTGTTTGCGATACATATGGAGGCATGGGACGCATTGGAGGTGGATGTTTCTCTTCAAAAGATCCATCAAAAGTCGATCGAAGCGCTGCGTATTATTGTCGTTATGTCGCAAAAAATGTAGTTGCCAATGGTTTAGCTTCTCGTTGTGAAGTACAAGCCGCTTATGCTATTGGTAAAAGCCATCCTGTTTCTTTATGTGTCGATACATTTGGAACGGGTAAACAAAGTGATGAAGAATTATTAGAAATCATTAAACGTAATTTTAATTTTGAAGTCGGAAATATCATTCGTGAATTGGATTTAAAGAAACCAATTTATGAAAAAACATCTTGTTACGGACACTTTGGTGATCCTCAATTCAGCTGGGAAAAAATTAAAGAAATGAAGTAAATCATTTGTTTTAAAATCGGAATTCAACTATACTAACTATATGATTTGGTTAGGTATTTGGATTCCTTTTTTAGGAACAGCACTAGGCGCAGCCTGTGTTTATTTTTTGAAAAATTGCACCCAGAATATGACAAGATGCATGAGCGGAATTGCCAGTGGAGTCATGGTAGCAGCTTCGATTTGGAGCTTGATTTTACCAGCTATTGAAGAATCCTCTCATTTAGGAACGTTCAGTTTTGTTCCGGCATTGGTGGGGTTATGGCTTGGAGTGGCTTTATTATTGCTGCTAGATCATGTCATTCCGCATATGCATGTCAATAACGAAGAAGAAGGACCCAAAAGTCATTTATCCAAGACGACAAAACTCATTTTGGCTGTGACTTTACACAACGTACCAGAAGGAATGGCTGTAGGTGTTGTATTTGCGGGTGTATTATCACAACAAGTGGAATTGTCTTTCTTTGGGGCTTTTGCACTGGCTATTGGAATTGCGATACAAAACTTTCCAGAAGGGGCTATTTTATCGCTTCCATTAAAAAGTCAGGGAATGACTAAACACAAAGCTTTTGTGTTAGGGGCTTTATCTGGAATTGTAGAACCATTGGCTAGTATTGTTACTATTTTATTTTCAAAATGGATACTTGTTTGTTTACCTTATTTTTTAAGCTTTGCGGCTGGGGCTATGCTCTATGTCGTTGTTGAAGAATTGGTACCGGAAATGTCACAAGGAAATCATTCTAACTGGCCAACGATTTGTTTTATGATAGGTTTTGCATTGATGATGGTGTTAGATATTACATTGGGATAAAAGTAGAATTTGAGATTCTACTTTTTGTTTGGAGACGATTATGAAAAATACAGATTTATTAAAAGGAAGCATATGGAAATCTATTTTCTATTTTTCCATTCCCTTATTAATTGGAAACTTGTTTCAACAACTTTATAATACCGTAGACTCTTATGTAGTAGGAAACTATATATCTTCTCATGCTTTAGCTGCTGTAGGTCAATCCACTTCCATAATTAATATGTTAGTGGGACTATTTATGGGCTTATCCACAGGAGCTGGCGTGATTATCAGTCAATATTATGGAAGTGAAAGCTATCAAGAATGCAAAGATGCGATTCATACTTCTTTGGCTTTTACCTTTATTTTATGTATTGTATTTACCATTGCTGGAATATCCATGGCAAAACCCATTCTACATATGATTGGCTCACCCCAGGAAGTATTACCCTTAGCGACTTCTTATCTACAAATCTATTTTGCTGGTATTTCTTTTATGTTGATTTATAATATGGCTTCTGGCATATTAAGAGCTTTAGGCGATTCTAAAAAACCATTAATTTATTTGATGATATCTAGTATTGTAAATATTATTTTTGATTTAATATTTGTACTTGTCTTTCACTGGGGCGTACAAGGCGTTGCCATTGCCACTACACTGGCACAATTTGTATCTGCACTTCTTGTTTTATTTCAATTAACACATACAAAAGAAATATATCAAGTAAAAATCAAAGAAATTCGTCTTCATAAAAATATGCTTTCTCGTATTATATCTATTGGCTTTCCTGCTGCCATTCAAAATAGTATTGTTTCTTTTTCCAATGTACTGGTACAATCCTATATTTCAAAATTTGGAGCCAGTGCCATAGCTGGATATAGTACAACTGTAAAATTAGATGGCTTTCTTCAACTTCCTATTCAAAGCTTTTCTATGGCTGTTACGACTTTTGTTGGACAAAACTATGGTGCTCATCAATTTGAACGCATTAAAAAAGGATTCAGAATTACATTATCGATGTGTACAACCATTATTTTTATAGGATCCATGCTTCTATATTTCAATAGCCAATGGCTGATTGGACTCTTTACCAATGATACACAAGCCATTCAAGCTGGTATGACCATGATATCGGTTTTTGCCTTCGGCTATATCTTTTTACCAGTTTGCCATATTAGTGCTGGTGCACTTAGAGGTATAGGACAATCTAAAATACCTATGTATTCCATGATATTTTGTTTCGTGATTTTACGACAACTTTATTTATATATTGCGACTCGTTTCCATCCTCAATTGGTGACTGTTTTCTTAGGATGGCCACTTACATGGGTTTTAAATGCCATTATAATGATTATTTTTTACAGAAAGTGCACAAAACAGTTAATTTACGCTTTTTCGAAATAGAATATGTTATAATGTTTAATACGAAAAGGAATTGATAAAATGGATACAACTTTAATTATTATGGCCGCTGGAATTGGTTCACGATTCGGTGGTGGCATCAAACAATTAACCGAAATGGGAAAACACAAAGAATTGATTATTGATTATTCCATCTATGATGCGATGGAAGCTGGATTCAATAAAGTCGTTTTCATCATTCGAAAAGACATTGAAAAAGAATTTAAAGAAAAAATTGGGAATCGTATTGAACAATATATCAACGTTGAATACGTATACCAAAGTTTAGAAGATATCCCTAAAGGATTTACGGTACCAGAAGGACGAACAAAGCCATGGGGAACTGGACAAGCTATTTTATGTTGTAAAGATGTTGTGAAAGAACCTTTTGTGATCATTAATGCCGATGATTATTATGGAAAAGAAGCTTTTGTGAAACTACATGATTTCTTAGTTTCCAATGAAGCAAAATCCGATTACTATAACATGGCAATGGCTGGTTTCATTTTAAAAAACACATTAAGTAAAAACGGAAGTGTGACTCGTGGAATTTGTATTGTGGATGACAAAGAATATTTAGCAGATATTTATGAAACAAGAGGCATTCAACAAGTTAATGACAAAATTGTATGTGATAATGCATATGTACAAGAATGGATTACATTGGACCATAAAGCCAGCATGAATATGTGGGCAGGGTATCCAGACTTCATTGAATATCTAGACAAAGGATTTAAAGAATTTTTAAGTCATTTATCGGATTTTAATCCAAAAACAAAAGAATATCTATTACCAGAAATTGTGGGTCAATTGTTAAAAGAAAACAAAACAAAGGTTAAAGTATTGGAAACACAAGACAACTGGTTTGGAATTACATATCTAGAAGATAAAGAACGTGTTCAAAATGAATTTGCGCAATTAATTGAACAAGGCATTTATCCAGAAAAATTATGGAAATAAAGGCATGATTGCCTTTTTTATTTGACCATTTTTTTATATCGATGTATAGTTATAACACAATTTAAAAAAGGACAAAGATTCTAGGGGTGCTCTTAGAGCTGAGAAGATGAATCCATCTAACTCTTTTTACCTGATCTGGACAATACCAGCGTAGGGAAGCAATTCTTTGTAGAAAATAGAGATTTTACTATTTTTGTTTGTACAGGATGCTTTCTTATGAAGAAAGGATCCTTTTTTATTTTGTTTGAAGGAGGAAGGATATGGAAAAAGAATGTTGCAGCGGATGTAATCGTAAAGATTTGCCATGGCAAGGAACGGGTACAGATTTACCAATTTCTGGTTGTCGCTTTACGTTATATCCCATGAGCGATGATTTTATTGATCTGATTATTGGGTCTTTAAATCAAACCAATACCAGTGCTATATGGAGCCAGACAGATGCACTTTCTACAGTTTATCGCGGAAAATTAGAATATGTAGTGGATGCGCTAAAGGCATTATTTATCAATGCGTATCGAAAAGATGTTCATATGGCATTAGAGGGACAATTCTCAAAAGGATGTCCAGGGGATATTGAAGGCGATAGTTTTTTATCTTTTGAAGGAAAAGCACCGAATCAAGAATATATTAAAGATAAACATTTTCATGTGAATTGTAAAATTGCGTTATACCCACTAGGAAATGAAAACTATATCGATCAAATTGCTCATGTCTGGTATATGGCACAGGAAGCAGGTTTAAATCCACAAACCATTCACTATGCCACTCGAATTGATGGCGATGTACAAGATATTTTTGATTTTTTAGAAAAAATTTGTCAAACCATGGAACAAGAAGTCAGTCATTATGTATTACATTTTACAATGAATTGTAACAGTCCAACAAAAGAATGAGAGGAAGAAAAATGAAATTAAAAGATGTATTATTAATCGCTATTTGCGGTGTATTATTTGGCGTTGTTTATTTAGGATGTACCTATGCTGGAGGCTTTTTATATGGTTTATTAACACCACTTGGAATGGGATCTCTAGGCTATGAACCCTTTTATGGCATTTACTTTATGGCAGGTGCCTTTGGAATTTATGTTATGAGAAAACCAGGTTGTGGTATTTTAGCTGAAGTCTTAGCAGCTGTCATTGAATGTTTATTGGGAAATTATTTTGGACCGATTATTATTTTATCTGGAATCGTACAGGGGTTAGGATTTGAATTGGTTATTGCATTAAAAGGTTATAAAAAATATGACAGGAAAACAATGATAGAAGCAGCTATTGTTTGTTCCATTGTTACACTTGGATACAATCTAGTTATTAGTGGATACAACCAGATTGCCGTTTATATTTTATTGATTATGCTGGGTGTTCGAATTATCAGTGCTATTGTTTTTGATGGAATTTTAACACCAATGTTAGCCAATAACTTAACAAAAGCTGGTTTATTAAAAGGATATGCACTTTCTCAAAAGGAAATAAAATAATGTCAAATGCGATTTCCATTCAAGATGTAACTTTTCGATATGAAAAAGACAATGTGATTAATCATTTAAGTTGTGACATACAAGAAAACACAATCACATTGATTATGGGAAAAAGTGGATGTGGAAAAAGTACATTGGCTTATGTGTTGGCTTCTTTATATCCAGAAAATGGAGGAAAATTAGAAAGTGGAGACATATTCTTATTTGGACAATCTATTAAAGAAATGAATCCCATTCAAAGAGTACAAAACATTTCTTTGATGTTTCAAAATCCTAATCTTCAATTTTGTATGGATACACTTGAAAATGAATTATATTTTTGTTTAGAAAATATGCAAGTGCCAAAAGAAGAAATGGATGAAAGAATACAGGAATGTGTTCAACAAATGAAAATTGAACACTTACTTCATCGTGATTTACATACATTATCAGGGGGAGAAAAACAAAAAGCCATGTTGGCTTGTATATTTATCTTAAAAAGTCGTTGTATAATTTTAGATGAAAGCTTTGCCAATATTGATATAGAATATGCCAAAGAAATCATTGAATTACTTGTGAAACTAAAAAAACAAGGACATACAATTTTAGTGATTGATCATAAAGCCGATTTATGGATGGATGTTGTGGATGAAATTATGATTTGTTCTAATGGAAAAATACTTCAAAGAGGAATTGAATTAAATAACATTGAACAATATAAAGAATTGTTTATAAAAGAAGGTTTGTGTTATCCTTTTGAAAAGAAAAAACAAATTAAAATAAATCCATCAAATGAAATTATCTTGTCATTAAAAAATGTAAATATAACACAAGAACAATCTATTTTATTAAAAAATGGAAATGCGACTTTTTATAAAGGACAAATGAGTGCCATTATTGGAAAAAGCGGATGCGGAAAAACCACTACTTTTTTATCAATTTTAAAACAACATCCTTTTACAGGAAATATCGAATTCAATCATACTTCAATCAAAAAAATGAAGAAAAAAGAATTATATCAAAATATTGGAATGGTTTTTCAAAATCCAGAGAACCAGTTTTTAAGTCAAAATGTAAAAGAAGAAATCAAAAAAAGCTTAGAAATCTGGCATAAAACAGAAAATATAGATTCTTTATTAAAAGACTATGGACTTGAAAAATATATTTCTTTTTCTCCATATATGTTAAGTCAAGGCCAGCAAAGACGCTTAGCTGTTTTATCGGTTTTATGTACGGGACAAAAAGTATTGTTGCTGGATGAACCGACATATGGACAAGATGATCATAGTACAAAAGTTATAATGGAACAGTTACAGAAAAAAATAAAAGAAGAAGGATTAAGTGTGATTTTTATTACGCATGATATTTCTTTGGCGTATACATGGGCCAATCGCATTTATAAATTTGAAAATCAGACACTGAAGTACATTGAAAGAGAGAGTGAACTATGAAATTGATTGACAACTGGAATCCCAGTATAAAAATGATTTCGATTTTTATTTGTGTTTTTATACTGGCTTTTCAATACAATATTCAACTCAATTTATTTGTATTCTGCACTTCAATTTTGTCTTTGATTTTCTTTTCAAATGCCAAAATTAAAACGATCATCAAATTATTAATTCCAGCCAGTATTGCGGCTTTTGGTTTATTTATGATGGGAATGCTTCATGCTAAGGGAAATGACATTACACAGATACAAGATACGACGCTTCCTTTTATTTTACAAATGGCTATGAATCAAAACATTCAAACGGGTTTACAATTAGCTACTCGATTACTAGCTTTTGCGGGCTTAGGTATTTTGTTTTCGTTATCCACGGATGGAAATACATTTATTCAAAGTCTAATTCATCAATGCCATTTATCGCCTGTTTATGCCTATGGCATATTGGCAGCTTTTCATCTATTTCCAGATATGGCAAAAGAATATCACAATGTGAAACTGGCTTATGAAATAAAAGGACTCCATCCACATGCACTATCTTTCAATGTATTATTTACGATGTTGGTTAATAGTATTCGATGGTCGGAAAGTGTAGCGATGGCTATGGAATCCAAAGGATTTAGTGGAAAAGAAAAAAGAACGTATCATAGTATTCCAAAAGTAACACTTCTAGATATCGTTCTTTCAATTTGTATGATTTCAAGCATGTTTTTATTTTTTTAGCGAGATTTTCTCGCTTTTCTTTTTCAAATCATTTCCAATATAAATCCAGCGCGCAAAGAATTCACGCGTAATATGTTTGATTCTATGTTCTGGATAATAAATACCTGAATAGTCTTTAAAATATTTTCTACAAATGGCACAGGCTCTTTTAATATGGGTTTGCGAAGAAATAACTAATACCGATGCATCTTTTATTAATTCATGACTATATTCAAAATTTTCAAATGTATTTTTTGATTTTGTTTCTAAAATATAAGGAATAGCCATTCTATCTTGAATATACTTATTCATTTCTATACTTTCAATATAATGATTTCGATTGGCACCACCTGTTATAACCATTGTCTTATAGTATCCTTTTTGATAGGCTTGCATGGCTAATTCACATCGCTTAATTTGAGAAGTACATAGGCTTCCATCTTTTCGATTGGGACACCCTAATACAATGGCATAGTCATAGACTTTTTTTCTTCTGGGAATGGGTGGAAAATAAAGAAAATATAAAATAAGGATTCCAGCCAAAATGAAACTAATCACGATCATAAAGAATCACCTGATCTTCTATTTGTGAAAATGTAGTATACAATGCTTTGGATTTTCTTTCGATTTCTTGTAAGAAAGGTGGTAAATCCTTAAATTTTGTATAAATATTTTTATCTTTTTTTTCTTTTAAAAGAGCTTGACCGACTTTGTCAAATCCCAATACACGACAACCAGAAAAAGAAGAAGGCATGTCTTCTTTTTTGATTTGAAGAAGAATCATTATACATGTTCTTTGAATACGAGCTTTTGTATATGTTTTAGAAACACAGGTATTTAAAAATTCATTCCATGATTTATATTGACTTGCTTGAATCAATCGATATTCAATGCCTTCATTGACTAAATGAAATTGAGCCAAATCTTCTGGTTTACTCATTTGAAGAATCAATCGCAAATACGGATAATAATGATTCCAGTTTTGTTCTAAATGAAAATATTGTTGAAAGTCTTGTTGTTCTTTATAGGCATCTATTCTTGTCTGTGTTGCACTTTTAAAGGTTTCATTTCTTTGAATGGAAACAGGATTTATTTTATATTCTTTACAATATCGAATATATTGAAATCCCAAAATGTCATTAGGACATAAATTTAAATCCTGATTTTGATTAATATTAAATCTAGGATTGATTTTATTTTTTAAAACAATAGATTCCAGATAACTTATATTATTGGTTTCCGATCCAAAACAAAGAGTATCTATGTCTAAACAAGACAAAGATTGAATGGCATATTTGGCAAAATAATCAGCACTTTGACACGCAAAACAAGCTGGTAATTCCAAAACAAGGTTTGCACCGTATTCGAGAGCTAATTTCGTTTTGTCATAGCGGGATAAAAAGCTTGGTAAGCCTCTTTGTGAATAAAAAGAAGAAACAATGACAACTAAGCAATCGCATTGTGTAATTTCTTTGGTTTTTTGTATATGATATATATGACCTTGATGAAAAGGATTATATTCAGCAATAATTCCCGTTGTTTTCATGGTATTATAGTATCATAAAAAGGAGAAATTCGTATGGATTGTAAAAAAAATCAAATACAGCTGACCTTGATTTTTTCAATGTTTTTATTTGTTTTACAAATATATCAAATGGGTTTTATTACGATTTCGATGTATTCCAATTTTTTTACGATAATACAATATTTATTTGATATCATTATATTAGTTAGCACTATTTTAAATGTGATTTGTATTTGTCAATTGCTGCTGGCAATTCTTCATATAGAAAAAGAAAAATCAATAAAAGCTTCCATTATTTTATTAATGATTAGTTTTTTATTATTTTTTGTTTCAGTTTTACTAAGAATTGGACTCTTTTTTTAGAAGAATTCAATCCAATTCATATTGACTTTAAGATTTGATTTGTTTATAATATTCAATGCGACATGAGGTGAGGATCGTGAAATTTACTAAAAAAGATTTTCTAAACGCACAAAATCATACAATAAAAATTGATGAATGGATTGCGATTGAAGAAAACGATCTCCTTCATCATACTCAAGTCAAGTCCATACCAGAGGTACACGTTACTGGTACTTTACAGTTTGATGGATCCACATTGGTATTCAGTG
>NZ_JBJEEY010000073.1:0-11100 GCF_051873555.1 Floccifex sp.
ATTTTTTTATGTATAATAAGACCATGAAACAAATAAAAAAAACTTATATATTGATTGGAATTTTAATATTTATTGCTTATTTATGCCGTTTTCCAATACATTTATTTGAAAATCCAAATACCAAAGGTGCCATACGCTTTTTTATTTATTTTTTTCTTTTTATGTATTGGATGATTTCAATCCAAAACCGAATTATTCAAAAACAAGTCTGTCATTATATGATTGTCATAGCTATTTTAATGATTTTCTGGTTGACAATTCGATATATTAAATATGATTTTTTAACATATGAAACCTTTCCAAATTTGAAAAGATACGCATGGTATTGTTACTACTTACCATTATTGTTTATTCCAACATTAGCTGTTTTTGTATCCATTTCAATTCGACAACCCGAAAACTATAAAATACCCAAAAAAGATTATATATTATGGATACCGGCTATTGTTTTATTTTTGATTGTAATCACAAATGATTTTCATCAACTTGTATTTACATTTCCTGCTCTTCAAATAAAAACGGAATACAATAACGGATATGGGATTCTTTATTTCTTTATTTATGGATGGATGTTAATCTGTATTTTTATCACATTGATTAATATGACACGAAAAAAAAGAAATATTAAAAATCCATGTATTGTATTCATTCCATGTATACCAGTTTTTATTTTATCTATTTATATGATTTGTTATTTCTTAGCCTTTAAATGGTTACGAATACTATTTGGAGATGTTGTTGTTTTTAATTGTGTGATGTATATTTCTACATTAGAGTTATGCATTTATATGGGACTGATTCAAGCCAATACGCATTATGTAGAATGCTTTGATGCTTTTACATATGGAGCAAAAATCATGGATTCAGATTTAAATATTCTTCTTTCAACGTCTCAAGCCAAAAAAGACATAAATAAAGAAATAATCAATGAAGCCATTGATCAACCGGTTATATTAGACGATGGTTATCGTTTATCGACTTCTTCTATTAAAGATGGTTATGTTTTCTGGTTAGAAGATATTTCAAATTTAATGGAAATTGTGAATGAATTAGAAGAAATCAAAGAAAATCTGGAAGATGAAAATGAAATCATCAAACAAGAAAATGAATTACGTATCAAGGAAATGACAATTCATGAACAAAATCGACTCTTTAATTTAGTACAAGAACAAACGTCATCGCAAATACAATTGATGGATTCTTTTATTTGTCAAATGGAACAAAATAAAGACATAAACATTTTAAAGAAAATGATTGTGATTGGAACATATTTAAAAAGAAGAAGTAATCTTATTTTTATTGCGGATCAGTATAATAGAATGGAAGCCATGGAATTGTTTCTTTGTTTAAAAGAAAGTATGGAAAGCTTAGAAATTTATGGAATTTCGTGTGGAATTAATTTTGAATTAAAAAATGATTTAGAATCTAGATTTGTGATTCAAATGTATGATTGTTTTGAAAAAATCATTGAATCTTCATTAGATACAATGTCTTCTATGTTTATTGTTGTTCAAGAAAAAGAAACTATACAATTTATTGTATATACACAAATGAATATCGAATCATTTTATATGGAAGATGTAGACATTCAACAAGAAGAAGATGAAGTTCGGCTTTGTTTGACAATAAGGAAAGAATTATGAAAAAAATCAGTAAAAATATGATAAAAGAAGCTTTTGATCATTTACCCATGGGTGTGTGTTTCTTTGACAAAAATGGATGGGTTACTTTATGCAATCACCAAATGAATCGATTAATTTTTGATATTCTGGGAAAAGATATTCAATGTGTAGAAGACATGAAAATATTTTTTGAACCTAATCAATCTGTTTTTATATCCAATCAAAAAGTCTGGTCATTTACAAATACTAAAGTATTTACGAAAACGCATGAAGAATATATACAATTAATGGCTTGTGATGTGACGGAATTATATCAAAGACAAATGGAATTAAAACAAGAAAATGAAAAATTAAAGGAATATGGAAAAAGAATGAGAATTCTTTCAAGAAATATTCAAACTCTGATCAAAGAAGAAGAAACATTAAATATGAAAATTAAGGTCCATGATGATATTGGACGATCTTTGATTGTTTCTCGACAATTTATTCAGGAGCAAAAAGATATCCGTGAATTTGATCTTTCTATTTGGAAAAATGCGTTTCATTTATTAAATCAGGAAGAACAAAATTCATGGAAAAATGTTCTTCATCAGGCGCATTCCATTGGTATTGAAATTAAAATGAATGGAAAGCTTCCTGAAAATAAAATTCTGAAAGACTGTATAATAAAAATAATTAAAGAATGTATGAACAATGCAGTAAAACATGCCAAGGCAAAGCATTTATATGTGACGATTGATTATTTTGACAATCAAATCCATTGTTTAATGACCAATGACGGATTGTGTGTTTCACATCCAATACAAATGAAAGGAGGACTTTTATCTTTAAATAATCGAATTCAATCATTAAAAGGAACTATGGAAATAAAAGAAAATACATATTTTCAATTAGAAGTCACTTTACCATTATGGGAGGAAAACTATGAATCAAGTATTAATTGTTGAAGACCAGAAAATGATGAGAGAAGCCATGGAAAATTATATATCACAAATGAAAGGATATTCCATTATCGCTTCTATTTCCAGAGCCAGCGAAGCCATTAAAATTTGCAACTCTTTTCAAGTGGATTTGATTTTAATGGATGTATGTACAGATTGTAATGAAAGTGGTTTTACGGCAACAAAAGAAATTAAAGAAAAATATCCTAAAATTAAAGTCATTATTGTGTCATCTATGCTTGATGTCGATTATATGAAAAGAGCAAGAAATGTAAAAGCAGATTCTTTGTGGTTTAAAGACATTAGTCAAATGGAATTGATTCATGTTATTGAACAAACCATGCAAGGAAAAGAAGTATATCCAGATTCTATGCCGGTAATCCAGATTGGAAATGCGAAGAGCTATGAATTTACGGAAACAGAAATCAAAGTTCTTCGTTTATTAGTAGAAGGTATGACATATAAAGAAATGGCAAAGGAATTAAATGTATCGAGTGATTGTATAAAAAAACATATTAGTCATATGTTATCGAAAACAGGTTTTTCTTCTAAAACAAAATTAGCGGCGATGGTTACATCTAAAAAAATGATTATTAATGGGTTTTGATAAGAAACCTGTTTTTTTTTACCTATTTGGGTAATGTATTATTTTTTAAATGCCATACAATACAATTAAGAATTGCAGTACAAGGAAATAGAAAGGAGAAAAGCAATTCTTAAGCAAATCCTTGTAAAGAATATGGCAAAAACAAATTGTGTAAAATGTGGAAAAGAAATTGGATTTACTTCCCAAGTTAAATTAGTGGACGGAAATTTTCTATGCAAAGACTGTGAAAAAAAAGCCGGAAAGATTTTTGATCCAATGATGCATTCACTCGATGTGTATGATCAATTGTTAAAAGAACAAGAAAGAGATCAAAAAATATTTGATGCGTTGTTTAAGAAAAAAAGAACATTCCAGTTTGGAAAAGGTCCATATATCCATGCATGCGAAGACAATGGATTCATGTATATTCAAACCGATGGTGGAGGTCTTTTATCAAAGAATAAAGTCTATAATATGTATCGCTTCCAGGATTTGGCGAGTTATCGATTTGTAGATGGAAATCCGAATATGGATCATCGCATGAAAAAAGATCAAACCTATATTGAATTAAAATTTGTTGGAGACTATGTAATTGATACTTTGTATTTATTATCCGATGAAGAAGAATTCAAGGAATTAACGAGATATTTTGATAAGGCTTTTGAATTGGTTCAACAAAATAATAAAAAAGGAATGTTTAAGGCCATGAAAGGTTTAAAAGATGGCATTCGACAGGAACAAGAAGCGGCAACAAATATTTCAAAAGGTTTACAAGGTATTTTGAGTGGAAACAAAGAAATGGCTTTGGATAATATGAAAAGCGGTGTACAAATGGCTTTAAGAGGAAACCGAATCAAATGGTCCGAATTAACAGAAAAATTATTAAGAGAAGCCAATATTTCATGGAAAGTGTAGGTATGAATATGAAAAAAACAATGAAATGGGTATTAAGTGCATTCTTGGTTTTAGGTATGGCAGCTTGTTCATCCGGTGGTGGTGATACATCCGATGGTAATGATACACAAACAAATACAAAAAATGATGTAGAAACAATATCAGCTGAATTACAAAAATTTACTATTACGATTCCTCAACCAGATTCTTTCTTGGATTTAGGAGATGGAACATATGATTCATCTGTTTATAGTGTATTTGTAGACATTACATATGAACTTGATGATGAAGATGGAAATATTCAAGATTATTACTATGTTGCGATTCGTGAAGTTTATGAAGATACATTGGAAGATTGCTGGGCTAAATATAATTTAACACAAGATAATTTTACCGAAACAACAGTAAATGGATATACAGCTTATGATTATGCAAGTGAAACATTTGACAATGGAATTACGCAAGGAAAATTGTATATTCGTTATTCCGATGGTGAAAATGGACCAAGAGAATTGGAATTCCAATATTCGTATACAGACTATGATACATTCATGTCTATGGTCAGCGAAGTGTTAAACAATGCAACTTT
Organism: Floccifex sp.; assembly: GCF_051873555.1. GTDB lineage: Bacteria > Bacillota_I > Bacilli_A > Erysipelotrichales > Erysipelotrichaceae > Floccifex. Next base: position 4,633 of record NZ_JBJEEY010000073.1, read on the forward strand.
TACACCGATTGAATAGGAGGCCACTATGTTTCAACTCAATAATTTCACAAATAATGATGACATTCGTGTTGTTAAAGAATTAGGTGCCTTTACCGTTATTGAATACAAAAGAGATTTAAGTGTCGATATGACAACAGCCATGTATTCTTATTATGCATCTCAAATGAACGTAAGAAGACGACAAGTCATTTGCGATGTATCAAAATCCGATGTTGTGATTCAGGCAGGTGCTATGCAATGGATGGTAGGAAATGTACAAGCTACAACAGGTGTTAAAGGCGTTACAGATTTCTTCGGAAAAGCTATGAGAGGATCAGTTACCGGTGAATCCGCTATTAAACCAGAATATACTGGATCGGGAACTTTGGTATTAGAACCAACTTATAAATATATTTTATTAGAAGACTTAGATGACTGGAATGGTTCCATTGTTTTAGATGACGGCATGTTTCTGGCATGTGAAGCAACTTGTAAACAAAAAACAGTGATGCGATCAAATTTTTCGAGTGCTGTTGCCGGAAATGAAGGACTCTTTAATTTAGGAATTCAAGGCCATGGCGTTATTTGTTTAGAATCGTATTGTCCTAGAGAAGAACTCATTGAAGTTTATTTAAATAACGATGTTCTAAAAGTAGATGGTAATTTTGCGGTTGCCTGGAGTGGAAGTTTGGATTTTACAGTAGAACGTTCAGGAAAGTCTTTAATTGGTTCAGCTGCTTCTGGTGAAGGATTGGTAAATGTATACCGAGGAACAGGAAAAGTATTATTAGCTCCTGTAAACAAATAGACGTGCAAATTGCACGTCTTTATTGTGTTCCATATTTTTCTTGCCACAAAGGTGTTGAATCTTGAATATCATCCGATCCAAATAGATGAGCATAATAATCAGTTTGTAAAACCTGAGAAGAAAAATTGATTTTATTTTGTGCAATTAAACTCATTTTATCAATATAATTCGAATCAACTTCCATTCCTTCGTTACCAATAAATTCACCTGTACTTGAACTATAATATCCTTTTTCGCTTAACCAGCTATAGTCGTTCCAAATCACAAGTGGAATTTGACTGGAAAAAACATCTCTTCCCACTAATAAACGAGAATCATATTCTAAGCCAAATAAATTGGAAAGCGTTGGAACAATGTCTAAAGAATAAGTAGGTGTATCAATTTCACAAGCCATGTCTTTGTATTCATTTTCTAAACAACCCGACCAGATAATCAAAGAATTATGGTCTTGATCTTTTTTATTATAAATGGAATGCCCATATAAATTTTCTGTATAATTTTCACTATTTCCATAAACAACTTCTTCCAATCCATATGGATAATGATCCGCTGTCATACAAATCACTGTATCATCGGCAATACCGGCTTCTTCCAGGTTTTGAATCAAAGTTGTCAAGGCTTCTTCTAATTCCAGCTGATAACATAAATAATAATTCACAACATCTTTATATTGTCCATCTGTTTTTTCTAAAACCGTATCTAAATGTTCTTGAACAAAAGTACTATCTGCATAATAACCCGAGTGTCCACTAACCGTCATATAATAAATACTAAATGGCTGTTTATCGACATAGGTATCAAAAGTTGTATCCATCATCACTTCATCATTTGGATAATCTTGACCAGCAATGTCTTCTAATCCGTTTCCAGTTGCTAAATACGTACTATATCCTAAGTTTTCGTGTGTTAAGTCACGAGAATAAAAAGTATAGCTTCCATTGTGATAAGCTTGCGAATAATAACCCAGTCTTTGCAGCTGATTTCCTAAAGTATAGTAGTTATTGTGTCCAATGGTATCTTGTATACTGTTGATGCCATCGGTTGGTACCAATCCAAATAAAAAAGAAAATTCACCTGTAGAAGTAGAACCACCCCATGTCAATTGATAATAATCTGAAAAATAAAATCCATTATGGCTTAATCGATACAAAGTTGGCGTCAATTCTTTGGAGATTACGGCATCACTAAATGCTTCTGCACAAATCAAAATTAAGTTCTTTCCTTCAAATAAACCCGTATATTCATTTTGACTGGATGGATTTAACTTGGAAATATATGTATTCATTTCTTTGAATGTTTCATCACTTTCCTGGGCAGCTAATTGTTCAAAATCAATATCACAAACATTTTTATCAAATTCTTTGATTTCTGTTTCTTCTTGTTCAGTGGAAATTACTAAAGTTGAAGTATTTCGAATTTGTTCTAAACGAAGACTGGTTAAAAGCCCAAATGTTTCCGTGGCTTTATTGAACTCATATTGTGTTTTATAATTATTTTTAGTAGAGCCTATACTACTGCAAGTAATGGCAAAACAAAAGATAATGAAAAAAATACAAAAATTCATGCAAATGGCAGGCCATCTATATTGATAGGTAAGTGTATGTTTTTTGGTGAAAAAATAATATAAAAGAATTGGTAATATATAAAAGAAAATCACAAAGAAACCAGAAAATATTTGTTTTAATAAATCGGATGTAAATCCAGTGGCAACACCTGTAGCTCCAGTTAAAATAGAGGCAATGGGCATATAGACTTGAAATGTATTTTTCACAAGGCATTCTGTAATAAAGAAAATCGCAACAAAAATCATTAAAAAAATAGTAATGTTTCGATTAATTTTTCGAATGAATAAGGTGTTGAAACAATTAAATAAAAAACCATAGGCAATACCAAATAAAACAGGATACATAATATGGGAAAATAAACCAGTATGATTGAATAAACGCAATAAGAGTTCATAATACACAAAAAGAAAACTAAATAAACCAAGATGAGTCAATTCTTTCCATGTTAAGAGTTTATGTTTCTTGGATACGAGCATTTGACTGAAAAAATGCTGTAAAAATGATAAAATAAATAAAGTTAAATGTTTGATTTTATGAATGATTTTTTGAATATATGGAATTCCTGTTTTTAATATTTTACTAAAATTTTTCATAATTTTTTCACTTTCTCTTGGTTTCAATTTTAGCATAAAAAAGGAGATGATAAAATGAACATTTTCTTAACAAGTTCACCAACAGGTTCACTTGATGGCCGTTATAAAGTACATGGATTAGATGAAAATAATCAATTTCGTCAGAATTTAAAGTCTGTTTGGAAAGATAAAAGTAAAGTTGCTTATCTTTGTGCAGACTTTAAAAGTCATGAACAAAATGAACAAGCTTGTCAGTTTTTTTATCATATGTGTCAAATCAGTGGATTATCAATTTCAAGTATAGAATGCATTGATGATCGCTATAAAAAGTCATGGGATTTTGATGTAATTTTTATTGGTGGTGGACACGTACCAACCCAGAATTATTATTTTCATCAATTTCATATACGAGAAAAAATGAAAAATTTTAATGGAATTGTGATTGGAATCAGTGCGGGTTCTATGAATTGTGCAAAAGAAGTATATGCAATGCCAGAACTACAAGGTGAAAGTAAACAAATTCGTTTTTTTAAGGGATTGAATTTGACAAAGACACAAATTATTCCACATTATCAAATGTTAAAGGATTCTATATTAGATGGAAAAAAATTGTTTGATGATTGGGTTTATATGGATAGTATAAATCATGAATTTATTGTTTTAGTAGATGGTTCTTATATTTGGATTCAAAATCAAGTGGAAACTATTTTTGGATTGGCTTATCAAATAAAAAATGGAAAAATAAAAAAAATTTGTGACCAAAATGAGTGTGTTGTGTATAAGGAATCCGCGGTATTGTGATTTGTATAATGTTTTATGATATAATTTGTTCAGTGAAAGTTGGTGTAATATGAAATCAATTTTAGTAATTGGAATGGGGCGTTTTGGACGGCATTGTGCTCGTGAATTAGTTTCATTGGGACATGAAGTCATGGCCATTGATAAATATGAAAAAAATATTGATAATATAGCTGGTGAAGTAAGTAATGCTCAAATAGGAGATGCTACAGATCCTTTATTTATGGAATCATTAGGAATTGCAGATTTCGATATATGCATTGTCTGCATTGGAGATGATTTCCAGGCTTCTTTGGAAGCAACTTGTTTATGCAAGGAATTGGGTTGTCCTTTTGTGGTAGCCAGAGCTGCCAGAGATATTCATCGAAAGTTTTTATTAAAAATGGGAGCCGATAAAGTGGTATATCCCGAAAAACAAATGGCAATCTGGACAGCCGTTACCTATAGTTCAGAACATGTCCTGGATTATATTCCTATGGATGAACAACATGCGATTTATGAAGTTGAAATTCCTGTATCATGGAATAATAAATCTGTCATTGATTTAAATGTCCGTCAAAAATATAATATAACGATTTTAGCTATCAAGGATTCAAATAATAAGGTTCTTACAGTGAATCCACAAACAATTTTTAAAAGTGATATGTCAATGCTTGTATTAGCAGAAAAGAAAGCCATGCAAAAGTTTTTAAAGTATTAGAGAGGAATTATGATTATAAAGACACCATTTTGGTATGAAGCAGCCAATGACTATCGAAATCTTCATATTTATTTACCAGAAACATATAATCAAAGTAGTGAAAGATATCCTGTCATGTATTTTTTTGATGGACATAATTTATTTTATGATCAAGAAGCTACTTATGGAACTTGCTGGGGTCTAAAAGAATTTTTAGATGGATGGTCAAAAGATATTATTGTTGTAGGAATTGAATGTGGACATAAAAAAGATGAACGCATGAATGAGTATTTGCCTTATTTTGTTGAAAAAGGATTTCTAAGTGAATATAAAAATTCAGGAAAACAAACCTGGGATTGGATTGTCAATGAAATAAAACCTTATATTGACAAAAACTATCGAACCATTCCATTTCGAGAATGCACAGGAGTTGCTGGATCGAGTATGGGTGGTTTAATGTCTTTATATGGTATATTGACACATAATGATTTATTTTCAAAAGCAGCTTGTATTTCAAGTACAGTTACACCTTGTATTCAGCAAATACAAAAAGAAATTGAAACTCAACATTTATTTCAGGATACAAAAGTATATTTAAGCTGGGGAACACGTGAAGCTATTACAATTTCCAATCCAGAAAAATTAGATCAAAATTCTTATACATATCGATGTAATCAAAGAATTTATAGTGAATTGTGTAATAAAGGCATTTCTTCTAGTATGTATTGTCAAATCAGGGGATCACATTGTGAAAAAGATTGGCAAAAACAAGTAGAAGGGTTTATGAATTATTTATGGTTAAATCAGGACATACAAAATGTATGGTAAGGAGGTCAATTGACTAAATTTGAGCAATTAAAACAATTAACAATACAAATTGGAAAACTAAAGCCATGGAAAACATTATGGGATACGGAATTAATTGTAGCTGCAACAAAAACAGAAAATTATTTTTGTTCCATTATGGGTCATGACCAGCTATGTTTTGGGATTTCTATTTATCCTGGTATTGAAGGATTTATGGATTTTCATTCTTTATTGGATAATCCATTTCCAACACCTGATGAATTTCATTTAGCCAATATTACATGCTGGACATGTTACTTTTATGATTCAGACAATGTAGATTGGGAACACTTGGATCAATACGATGGACATGAAGGAAATGATTTATATTTTCGTTTCGTTTCTTTGGAAAAACGTTTTTATCCATTTCCTGTTTCAGAACAAGAAATCGATATTCTTGTTGAGGTTTTTGAATTGTTGTTAAAAGCTTTACAGGAATTACTTGTTCAGCATTCGATTGAAGCACAATGGGAACAATATAGATATTTAGTTGTAAATGAAAACGAAATGGGTTTTGAATCCATTCCAGTGAAAGACATTACTATTGAAGATAATATTCTTGTTGGAGATGAATATATTGAAGAATTGTCGAACCATAAAAGAAGTAATGAGGAATTGTATATTGATTTAATGTATATGAATTTCCCTTTATATGATGAACAAGAATTATATGAAAAACCAGTCAATCCATTGGCATTTTATATATTAGATGGAAATCTGGATATGTTGCACATTGAATTCGTTCCTATTGAAGATGATGAAGTTATTTTTTCTTTTGAATGTATTACAGATTTCATTGAAGAATTTGGTATACCAGAATCCATACATTGTCGTAATCCATATATTCGCATGGCTGTCTATGATTTATGCGAAAAATTAAACATCGAATTCATTTATGACAGTTTTCCAGATGTACAAGCACAACTTGACTACATCAATTAATGATTACATTTGCTTCCATATTGTGCTATACTATGGAAGTACATGGCGCGTTGGGCAAGGGGTCAAGCCACAGCCCTCTCAAGGCTGTATCACGGGTTCAAATCCCGTACGCGCTACCATTTTTATTTTTATCTAAAATAAAGGAAAATTGTCATAATTTGGCAAAAAGTGACAGAAAATCGAAAGAAAATGGACATTTTCTGACTGTTTCACGATTTTTATATTGTGTCAGTCAGTTTCAAATTGTTCCTGGTCGTATTCAAAAAAAGTGTGCCAAAA
>NZ_JBJEEY010000074.1:0-11036 GCF_051873555.1 Floccifex sp.
TTTGCAATCAGTGGCTTAGACTACCTTCATCAACTTTTTAGTTGAACTTAGCGTAAAAATATACATAGGCTACAAAAACATAAACAAACCATAATAAATAAGGAATAATAAAAGAAGGAATAAAAGGAATATAGTCATCAATAAATATATTTGTAGAAACAAAAGATGTTACACTTTTTTCTAAAAAACAAAAATAAAGATACCATAATCCTAAAAATAAAATATACACATTTTCTTTTCTTTTTAACATAAAAATCACCTGTACAAATAGTAACAAGTGATTTTTAAGAAAATCTAAAGTCTATCTAAAATAATCTTGAATAAAAGCAACCATAACTTCCACTTCATCTTGAATAAAAATTTTTTCATGAGGTAAAACAATCACACTTTGCCCTTGTGAAATATCTATTCCATTAAAAGATGATTTACCCCTTAATACCGAAATTACACAAGCTAAATTCGATGGATTTAAAAATGAATCATTCAATATTGTATGTTCAATTGAAAATTCACGAAAATCAGCTTGTGAATTCAAAGAGAAATGCTGTTTTATTATACGTGCATCACAATCCAGGTTATCAAATGATTCCTGAAGATGTAAATCTCGTTTTTTATTTGTTCGAGGATCGATGCGATCATAATCATAAAAACGATACGTGATATTTGTGGCTTGTTGAATTTCATAAATCAATGCACCCTTAGTCAAAGCATGAATTGTTCCGGAACGAATATAGATACAATCCTGATTTGATACTTCAATACGAGCAATCACATCCTCAACTCTTTTTTCATCAACTGCTTTCTGAACATTTTCTTTATTTGTATTAGTTTGTGCGTATATCCATTTTGAATCCGGTTCATTTAAAAAATACCAGGCTTCACTTTTTCCATAAGGCAAAGAAAGCTTTTCTTTGGCATATGAATCGGTTGGATGAATTTGAAAACTTACGTTGTCTTTACAACTATCAAAAGCGACAATTACAGGAAATTGTTCACCTTCTAATAAACCAAATAAAGAAGGATTTTGTTCGACTTTTTCTTTTAATGTTGTCACTTCTTCTTGATTTTCAATTACACAATTAAATTGTTCAATTCCACATACAGAAAACAAAGTTCCAATACTAGAATACGTTTTATCACCACTATAGTCATAAAGACGTTGATCACCCCATAAAGTGGGAACCGAAATTGGATTTACTTTATACATAGGACACCTCTTTTTTCTTATTGTATCAAATCATGATATACTTGAAACAAAGAAAATGGAGAAATTTATGAAATATACAATTCAACAATGTGCAAACTTCATCGATCATACCAATGTCAAAGCCTATGCTACAAAAGAAGACATGAAAAAACTATGTCAGGAAGCTATGGATTATGGTTTTAAAATGGTAGCTATTAATTCAGGACAAACTTCTTTTTGTCATCAAATCTTAAAAAATACTAATATTCATACAGGAGCCGCTATTGGTTTTCCTCTAGGACAAATGAGTATAAAAGCCAAAGTAGAAGAGACAATAGATGCTATAAATAAAGGAGCCGATGAAATTGATTATCAATTGAATATTACCGAAGTCAAAGATAAAAATTTTGAATATGTAGAAGAAGAAATGAGACAAATTGTTCAAGTAAGTCATGAAAATAAAAAAATTTGTAAAGTTATTTTGGAAACAGCTTATTTATCAAAAGAAGAAATCATTAAGATATGTGAAATTGCCAAGAAAACAAAAATTGATTTTGTTAAAACATCTACAGGCTTTGCTCCAGTTGGTGCTAGAACAGAAGACGTTTTATTGATGAAACAAATTGTACAAAATCAAGTCCAAGTCAAAGCCTCTGGTGGAATTCGTGATGCTCAGACATTTAAGGCTATGTTAGCCCATGGAGCGACACGCATTGGAACCAGTGCAGGGATTAAAATTATTGAAGAATTAAAGAAAGAAGCAGTCAATGGATTCATTGACATTGAGGAAGTTTATGAAAATCACTAGTTTACGTACTCCTTTACCACAGGATTTAGAATTATTGAAAGCCAATGGACAATTTGAATTAGTCCAGGAAATGATTGATTTTCGTCTACAAATGGATATTCCTTCTTGTTTAAAAGAAAGACTTTTATTAGAAAAAGAAATTTTGAAAGAATATCCAAAAGATTTTATTTATACCAAAGAACAAGCATTTCATTTGATTCAATCCCATATTCCAGATTTTACAGAAGATGAATTCGAACTATTGTTTAAACAAAATGGTTTTGAATTTATTTTTAAAAATGGCATTCTTATGTTTAAAAATGATATATATGATAATTTAATCAAAGTACATAAAAAATATCGAAGTCGAAGTGATGTGATGCAACAAGACGATATCATTTTAAATCAGGTCATTGAAAAGTGTATGCTCAAAAAAGATGTGAAATACAAAATTCATGTACGAATTTCTCTTGAAATTGAAAAAGAAGCCCAAAAAGAAGGGAAAATCATTCGTGTATGGTTACCGATTCCTATTGAATATGCACAAGTTGAAGACTTAAGAATTTTATCGTATACGAAAAATGGAATTGTTAATGATTCAAGTGCAACGCATCGTTCCATTTATTTTGAATGCATCTATCAAAAAGATATGGAATTCTTTGTTGAATATGAATTTATCAATCATGTCATTTATCAAGACTTAGATGCTTCTATTGTTTATGATGATGGATCAACATTTTATTTAGAACAACAAGAACCACATTATGTTTTTACAACATATTTAAAACAATTATGCCAGGAAATTATTCAAGATGAAACCAATCCATTGTTGAAAGCACAAAAAATATATGATTATATAACGACACATGTCACATATTCTTTTGTTCCTGCTTATATTACTTTGCCATCGATTCCAGAATTTGCAGCAACGAGTTTAAAAGGAGACTGTGGTATTCAGGCTAGTTTATTCATAACACTTTGTCGCATTGCCCATATACCAGCTCGATGGCAAGCGGGATTGTTTGCACATCCTGAAATGATTGGAAACCATGACTGGGCACAGTTTTATGTTGCACCTTATGGATGGTTATATGCCGATTGTTCTTTTGGAGGAAGTGGCTATCGAAATCAAAACGAAACAAAGAGAAAATTTTATTTTGGACACATCGATCCATTCCGTATACCAAGTGCCTGTCAGGTTTTACAGCCATTAATGCCAGAAAAGAAAACGACACGAAAAGATCCATACGATCATCAAACAGGAGAAGCTGAATATATAGATGAAGCTATAGATCCAAGTGCTATTCTTACCAAACAAAAAATTCTTGAAATACAGGAGGTCAAATCATGAGTGTTTTATCCATTCATCATATTTCTTTGACTTGTATAAATGAAAGACAATATGAAAAAGCTATTGATTTTTATACACGAATAATTGGAATGCATATTCAAAGACAATGGAAAAATGGTATTCTTTTTGAAATTGGAAACACACGCATTGAAATGTTCTTAAAAGAAAATACAGAACAATTATCACAAGGAACGATTCGACATTTTGCGTTTTTGGTCGATTCCTGCGATGAAATGATTGAAAAAGTACGCCAAGAAGGGTATTCCATTGTAGTTGAGCCTAAAGATGTTTGTCTACAAGAAGATTATTTGCTTCGTGTTGGTTTCTGCATCGGTCCAACAGGCGAAGAAATTGAATTTTTTCAGGAGAGACTATGACTTTTGATCAATTGAATTTAGATGAAAAAATATTAAAATCTCTTCAAGCTATGCACTATGAGACAATGCTACCTATTCAAGAAGCAGTCTTTGATAAAATGATGAAGAAAAAAGATTGTATTGTTCAATCAAAAACAGGAAGTGGTAAAACATTGAGTTACGTCCTTCCTATTGTACAACAACTAGAAATTGATGAAAAAGCTCCACAGGCCATGGTGTTAGCACCTACACGTGAATTAGCACAACAAATTAAAGAAGAATTTGATGCGATAGGATGTTTTAAAAAAATAAAGAGTATATGTTGTACGGGAAAACAATCTTTTTCTTTTCAACAACAAGATCTTCATCAAAGAGTGCATGTTATTGTTGGCACACCAGGTCGTATTTTAGATCATCTGCAACAAGGAAATATTCAAACGCATAAGATTCAATTTCTGATTTTAGATGAAGCTGATGAAATGTTAAATCAAGATTTTATAGAACAAATTCAAAATATTTATACATATTTAAACAAAGACATTTGTTCGTGTATTTTTAGTGCGACTTTTCCAGAAAAAATAAAAAATATGACCCAGGATTTTCTAGATAATCCTGAATGGATTTCAATTCAGGATAAAAATCAAATAGATGAATTTTTCATAAAAGTAGAAGAAGAACAAAAAAAAGAAAGACTCATACATGTTTTATCGTTTTATCAACCAGAGTCTTGCATCATTTTCTGTTCAACACAAAAACGATGTGAAGACTTATATACATATTGTCATACTCTTTCTATTAGCTGTAATCGAATTCATGCGGGTTTAAAACAAGAACAACGCTTTTCTTGCATGAGTTCTTTTAAAAAAGGAAATATACGAATTTTAATCGCAACCGATGTTGCGAGTCGAGGCATTGATATTCAAAAAGTAGACTTGATTATTCACTTTGATATGCCGGATACGCCTTATGATTATATTCATCGTATAGGACGTAGTGCACGTGTTCATGAAAAAGGAATGTCCATTTGTTTTGAAAGTAAATCAGATTTAATGCGTTCTCAAAAATTAATGGATTATGGAATTAAAAAACAATATATAGATATTCCCAGAGAACAGAATTTAGAAAATTTAGAGTACAGTGTTCGAAAAAATAGAGATAAATATTTAGAAGTGAAAAAAAATATAGTCAAATTATATATCAATGCAGGAAAATCTAAGAAAATTAGAGCCGGTGATATTGTGGGTTCGATTCTTCAAATTGATGGAATGGAGAAAGACGATATTGGAATTATTCAGATACAAGATCATCAATCGTTTGTTGAAATATTTAATGGAAAAGAAGAATTGGTGATTGAAAATCTAAAAACAATCAAGAAGAAAAAAATTAGAATTGAATTTTCGAAAATGGCATAAAGCCATTTTTTTTGTAAGCGATTCCAAATATACGAATTTATGTTTTGGTTAAATTGATGTTTTATTTGGATGTCCAAATTTTATTATAAGAAATTATAATGATATGACAAATGTCAATATTGTAAAACATAAGAAATATTACAATGAAAGGGCAATAAATTACGTTAGGAGGAGAATATGAAAACGAAACGAATCATCCACAATGGAACTGTTTTAGCCCTTTCATGTGCTTTATCACTTTCGGCAGCCACACAATTACTGGCTGAAGAAAATGAAACATTAAAAGATGGTACTTTTGTGGAAGACACGCAAACACAAAATGAAGATCTTGAATTGGATTCTAACATTGTGCCTTTAGAAGAAGAACCAACTAGCACTTTGTACAATGGCTTACCTGGTTTAAAAGGGAACTTTACAACCACAGAAAGTGGTTATGTTATTAATGAAACAGATGGAGACAATGTCAATGTTAGTGATGTATCTGGAAAAGTATTTAGTTTCAGTACGGATATCACTTTTAAAAGTGGATTGAATTTAACTTCTTTTATTTTTGGAGCCGATAAAAATCAGCCAGGTGAATTGGGACAGTCAGATGGAAAATTCTTTGGATTAGAATTGGCTTTGGTAGACAACAAAGATTTATGTGTTAAATTATTCCAAAATCCAATTGGACCTGCGCTAGGTGACAATGTTATTGAACGTACTTATGTTACTTCTACAACTGATCCAAGTGCAGCTGTGCATTTTGAGGTTGCAGTGGATAATGAAAATAATTTATCAATTAAAGTCAATGGAATCAGTGCTTCTTATACTTTCAGTAAAGACTTTAAAGGTGCATATGCCGGTGGATATTTTGGAATGTTGACATATAGATCTGAAGTAGAATATAGTAACATTCAATTAAATGCCCAGTCAATTCCAGTTCCAAATTTTAGTACAAATTTAGATAATTTACATGGCTTAAATGGAACTTGGAAGGAAACAGAAGAAGGATTGTTCTCAAGTGGAAATGGAGATAACTTTGCGATTTCGAATACAAAAGTGAAAAATTTTGAATACAGTGCAAAAATCACAAATAAAAGCGATCGTGGAGCAGGTTCTCTGGTATTTCGTTCTGCTCAAAATCCAAGAGATAATTCCTATGTGATGAATGTAGATTATTCCAATAAAGTCTTTAAATTGTTTTCTTTTCCAACAGGTGGAACGATAAAAGCTGTTTCATTAAATACGATTCCAGAAAATGAAGATGGAAGCTACGATATAAAAGTACAAGTATTTGAAGATACGATTCGTGTTTTTATTAACAACATTGGAATTATCAATATCAAAGATTCAACACATAGCAAATCAGGTTACTTAGGTTTATTGACATGGGATGGAACCTTTGTGTATCAAGACGTTCAATATAGAGAATTAGATAAACTAGAAGCCATTGCTGATCCAAAATTGATGGATTTGATCATTGAAAGTGAAGGTGTTTCAATTACACCGACTTTTGATTCGAATGTTAAAATTTATGGAATGGACTTAGAACCAGATGTACAAGAAGCAGTTATTACTCCAAAAGTAGAAGAAGGTTCAAAAGTTTATGTTCTTAAATACGATGAATACGGAAATGTGATTCAAGAAAAAACATTGGTAGAAGATTCATTTAGTATTCATGCTAGTGAATTTGTAGAAAACTATATGGATTTAGATTTAATCATTGAAACTAAAGAAGGATTCACTGATAAAGTGAGTTTTACAGTTAATCATTGGTTGTCTAATGAAGAATTGGCTAATGAAGAATATCGACCACAATTCCATGTAACACCGCAAACCAACTTCATGAACGATCCAAATGGAATGGTTTATGACTCAACTGATGGTTATTACCATATGTTCTATCAATATTCACCAAAGAACAATTTCTATAACCAGTCATGGGCTCATGTTCGATCAAAAGATTTAGTGAACTGGGAACAACGTCCATTAGGACTTCAAATCGACGACAATGGATTAATTTTCTCTGGATGTGCCATGGAAGATACAAACAACGTCAGTGGATTGTTTTCAAAAAATAGAGCCGATGAATCTCGATTAATTGCTTATTTTACTTATCATAATACAAAAGATGGAAAACAAGCACAGGCTATGGCGTATTCTAAAGACCATGGAGAAACATGGATTAAATACGGTATTATCTTAGACAACAGTCATACATTGTCAGGAAACGATTTCCGTGATCCAAAGGTATTCCAGATTGAAGGGGATAATCAGCATTGGTATATGGTTACAGCTGGTGGAGCTGCTCAAATCTTTGTGACAGAAGACTTAATTAATTGGGAATTCTCACAAAACTTGACATATCCAGATGGAGGGCAAATTTATTCAGAATGTCCAATGATGTATAAAGCCACTGTAGAAGGAACCAATGAAGAAAAATGGATATATGGTGGAAGTGCTGGTTTCTATGTTGTTGGAAATATGACAAAAGACGAAAATGGCATTTATAAATGGAAAGCCGAATCCAATCGAATCAATGTGGAATCCAATGAAAATCCTTGGGGCGGATTTGGAAAATATGCCACAATGACATTCTATAAAGATGGAACAAATTTAAATCGTACTATTGGAGTCAGCTGGCTACAAGATTTCACGGAATTTGAAGGAAAAGGATTCAAAGGTGTTCAATCGCTTCCGCAGTCCTATGGTTTAAGACGAATTAATGGAAACTATGTGATTACTTGTTATCCTGTACAAGAAGTAGAAGACTTACGAGATGTGTGTTTATTTGAAACAAATCAAAAGATTGTGACAAGTACTGATGAAAATATTTTAAAAGGTGTAAGTGGATTAACATATGACATTGATGCTGTATTTACACTGCAAGATGATACAAAAGAATTTGGCTTTAAATTACGTAAAGGAAATGGACAGGAAGTTGTTTATACATACGATGTGGAATCTCAAAAAATGAAATTAGATGTTTCCAATACGGTTCGTTGTCAAAATAGTGGCATTTATGCGCAATCTTTAACACCAATGGAAGGCAATAAAATTCATTTGCGTATTATAGTAGATCAAGGAGCCATTGAATCATTTGGTAACTATGGAGAAGCTAATATTTCAACTGTTGCATATACAAACAACAATAATATTGGAATGGAATTCTTTGTACATGGTTCTATTGGTATTGATTCTTTCAATATATATGATATGAAATCTATGTATTCTAAACAATCTGGTTCACAATCTGATACAGTGCGCCTTGTTTTAGATGCTCCTGAATACGTACCAACATTTGAAGAATTTACAGTCAATGCCAATGTATATCCAAATACAGATAATAAAGGCGTTATTTGGGAGGTTCCAGAAGAAATTGAAATTGTTCAAGAAAATGAAACATCAATTCGCTTAAAAGGGAATGTACCTGGAAACTATACAGTTTCAGCTATTGCACAAAATGGGATGAAGGAATCTATCCAAGTTCGTATTGACAATCCATGTTTTAATACGAATGCAAGTGGATGGGAAGTTATCAATGGAAACTGGATGATTACCGATCAAGGAGCTATTGGAAATAATGCTGCAAGAAACGATAGTTTCTATATGTCAAAAACAACAGTGGATCCAAATAAATCCTTTACATTGACAGGAGATATCCAATTAAGTCAGGGACAAGCAGCTGGAATTGTATTTGGTGTGCAAGATCGAGACAATCCGACTTCAGATTGGTTCTGTGCCAATATTGATACGAAGATTGGAGAATACGGTGCAGCAAAATTATTCCAGAATCGTTATGGAGAATTATGGAATGTCACAAGATCTTTAAATGAATTAAATCCAAATGAAAAAGGTATTTATCATTTGAAGCTTTTATACAATGGAGCTGGTACAATTACTTATTATGTCAATGATGTAGAAGTAGGAACAAGAGAAGGTATATCTTTCGATAAAGGCTATATTGGAATTCAAACATTTAAATCCGATGCGATTTTTAACAATGTTTATTTAGTACAAGATACTTCGGTTAAAGAAGTGTATGATGGATTTACAGAATTGACACTAGATTTACACGATACACAAGAACAAATTGAGGCATTATTGCCTTCTACATTAAAAGTATTGATGGAAAATGGAACAGTGGAACCAATGGAAGCAACTTGGGATATTTCAAATATCGATACAAGTAAATTAGGAAAATATTCCATTCGAGCAACTGTTGCAGGAAACTTAACACATGACGTAGAAGTAACTGTAATAAATCCAGCAAATTATGAAGACTTAGAATCATTATTAGAAGTGGCTCAAAAAGTTGATCCTTCTTTATTCACTGAAGAATCTTATGCACCTTTAAAAGTTGCGATGGAAAACGGATTAAAAGTATTACAAAATGAATATGCATCACAAGAAGAAATCAATGAAGCAACTATTCAACTTCAAAATGCTATGAATGGACTAGAAAGAATTCCTTCTAAACAAGTGGATACATCGGAATTAGATAAACTCATCCATAAAATTGAAAACATAGATTTGAGTAAATATTCTACATTAACGGTAAATAAATTAAAAACGGTTCTAAAAGAAGCAAAAGAATTACTATCTAATCCAAATGTGACACAAGAACAAGTGGATGCAATGATTCAAAAATTAAATAAAGCGTTGAATGGGTTAAGATTCATCAAAAATAATACAGGAATTCAAACAAACGCTAAATACTTTGGATTAGTAGCTACTTTATCTTTAGCTGGAATTTTATCCATCTTAAAGAAAAAACAAAAATAAGTGTGATTATTCACACTTATTTTTATCATCAATTAAAATACATTTATAAGCATGTTTTAAAAAAATTGATTATCTTCTAATGAAGTCTCTAAAGAACATTCATCTTGTTTTATTTGTGCAATGAAATTGTCATGTTTTTGTATAACATCTAAATGATTTCATAAAATTTTCATCAATAACTAAACAAATATATTGAATCTGATACAAATAATCATCATCAAAGTCATTTTTTCAGTTAAAAGGAATAATATACCTTCAATTATGAGATTTTGTTTATTCTCAATAACATTTTTTTATGATTTCTCAAATTGATGGGCCATAAATAAGTTGTTAATTGTTCATCTTCATCCACTTTTAGATTTGCATAGCCACTACAAATCAATCCCATTTTTAAATGATCTATCAATAAATATGGAAAATACATTTGCTCCAGTAAGCATTGAGCAAGAAGTGTCTTTCCAGTATGAAAAGCACAAGTGATTAGAATAACCATGTAATGATTTTAAAAAAGAACGTCAAAGACGTTCGATGTTAAAAGATTTGAATAAAAGAAGATTCCCCTTTTCGTTTTTTAGCTTCCGTTGGAATGGTAATTTCTAATTCACCATTATTGAATGAAGCTTTGATATCTTCCTGACGAATGTTTTCACCAACATAGAAACTTCTTGAACAACGTCCAACGAAACGTTCTTGACGAATGACTTTAACGTTGTTGTCTTTTTCTTTAGTAGCTGTAATTGTAATGGTTCCTTCTTTTAATTCCAACTGAATATTTTCTTTTTTAAAACCAGCTACTTCCATTTTTAAAATATAAAATCCATCTTTTTCTATAATATCTGTTTTTAATGTATTACGATCCGAAAAAGAATCTTGATCTTGAAATAAATCAAAATTAAACCCTGGATAAAGTCTCATATTGTTTCCTCCTTGTTAGCACTCTAACTTAATATCTGCTAATATCATAGCATAAAACATAGCACTGTCAATAATAAAGTGCTAAATATTTGTGTTAATCCTCTGGTTATAGTTATTCATATAGCATTTTGAATTTATAGCACGAAAAATTTTTTTACAAATCCAATCTTTTTTCGAATATATATAACAGGAGGAACAATTATGATCGATATTAAAAAAGATATAAATTTCCGATATATATTCGGAAAAGACAAGGAACCCA
>NZ_JBJEEY010000075.1:0-2229 GCF_051873555.1 Floccifex sp.
ATCAGTGGCTTAGACTACCTTCATCAACTTTTTAGTTGAACTTAGCGATTTTTTTAAATCATTGACACAAAATAAATATTGTAGAATACAAAAATTGTTACTATACACAAAGTAGTAATAAATAAAATTTTATTTGAAATATTATTTTTAAAATAGAAAATAAATCCTATTCCAAATATAAAATCAAATATCGTTTGAACCAGTAAAATGTGTTGCGTAATTAATAAATACAAACAAGAAATTCCTTCTGCCAATAATGCAGAAGAAGGAAGCGCATATAAAATATTTTTATACCACTTATCTTTGTTCCAAAAATATAAAATAGAACATCCCATACTAACAACAATCGATTGCATACAATAAGAAATAAATAACTTTACAGGAAATCCATCACTTTCAAATAAAGGAAAAAAGAATCCCAATATATATTTCAATCCATAATATGAAATTGTCATTCCAATCATATAAAGAAAGACATTAAAAAATGTTTCTTTATGCGATTGACTATAAATTATAATAATCGTTACACTTACAATCCGGAATCCAAATAAAGTAGCTATAGAACTTAAGCTCAATAAACTATTATAATCAAATATATCTGTTAAACGAGTGAGAATACCAATTCCTATTCCAATCCAAAATAAATTCATTTTTTTATGCTTCTTTGTTCTTCCATTTTTTGATAGCAGCCAATAAAGCTGCAACACTCAATAAAACCACACTGCCTTTTAAAATTACCTTACATACTTTTTTCATATATTTTCCTTCTTTCTATTTGTCATATTCCACATCATTTTTCCCATATATAACGGATGCCTGTAACACAATTTCATTTGAATGGATTGAGACAAAGAATGACAAATCACAAATTTATTTGAATCTATATTTTTTGCCAATCCCATACCTACTTTTTCAGCACTGGCCATAAATTCTTTTGGAACTTTTAACCCATTGGAAGAATTGGTTTTGGTCAATGGCGGATGAAACAAATGAAAAGATATGTTTTTATCTTGATTTTCAATTGCCAGACACTTTGCTAATGATTCTATAGCACCTTTTGAAGATGCATAAGGCGATATATTTCCAAAACCAGTCACGCCAACTCCTGAACTCGTAAAAATGATTTTTCCTTTATTTTGTTTTTTCATCATTGGTAAAACTTCTTTACATAAACGAAGACAACCAAAATAATTTATATCCATGACTTTTTGATATATAGATAAATCACTTTCTTCTTCACTATCAAATGTACATAAACAAGCATTTTGAATCGCAACATCAATTCTTTCAAACTTTTTCATTGTTTCTAATACACCTTTATGAATATCTTCTTCTTTACAAATATCAGCCAATGTATACAACAATTGATTGGAATATTGTTTTTTTTAAATTGATTAAATGATTTACTTCAATATCCAAAACCGATACAAAATTTCCATCTTCTAATAATTGTTTCACGAAATGATAGCCAATACCTTGATTGGCTCCAGCAATCAATATCACTTTTTTTATATTTTCTCCTAATATGTAATAGGTGTACGAAACATTGCACTCATAACACAATCTACTAAAAATATAAATCCAATGGTTGTACAAAAAGTATGTATAGAATCACATGAAAGGGATTTCACTATTTTTTGAATTCGTGGTTCCAATCCATATTGAAATAAAATACCCAATATCGCAAAACATAAAATGCTGCCTAAACAAATAATGCCATCAATATTCATAAACATATTTGAATAATCCCACAATCGAAGTCCAAATACATGAATACTGATAAAACCAATGAGATATTCCACAATGCCTGCATTCAATCCACATAAAATAAATAAATGAATAGGATGTTTCTTTAATGGTTTTAAAGAATAAATTGTTAATGCTCCAATTCCATAAATAGGAAGCCAGGGACCATATAGAATACCTCGATTCTGAAAATATCCGTCTATACATCCACAAAGAATAACTTCATAGATCCACCCTGATACACAGCCAATTAGAAATACAATAAATAAATAATCAAGTTCTATATTTTTTGTTTGTTTGAGTGTTAATGTCATATACTTCATCTCTTTTCCATTTGTATTATCTAAAAAATAAGAAAAAAGAAATAGATATGTTTTCTATTGGTTTGTGTTTGTTTTTAAGAAAATATATAAAATTGTTCGTTGTAAAAAGGGGCTGTAACGAATAGTTGAGTTTTTACAAATTCGAGGGGTTACAGCACCC